>JBEICO010000183.1:0-1610 GCA_040383965.1 Francisellaceae bacterium | reverse complement strand
TATCGATGTGTATTATAATCGTAAGCGTCTTCATTCGAAACTGGGCTATTTGAGTCCAATAGCGTTTGAGGAAAAACAAGTTGCTTAGCAATATGTCCGTTTTTTCGGGGGAAGATCACCCCGCTTTCGCGGGGATGACGGATCTTTATAAATTTCCGGGGATATTTGTATTGGTTTTTCGTAAAATATACAGGTTCGTCAGAAATTAAAAGAATGCCAAAACCCAATGTAAATTAATCATCTCTTTTTGGACACTGGAATATTTTTAAGCCTAACATATTGAGGCAAACCATTGTGGTAGGGCGGGTATGCCTCTCCTTGGATCAAGGGCAATAAGTACTCTCTGCAGGCTTTCGTAATAGCGAAGCCATCTTCGGTAAAATATTCTTTAGGCATTTTCTTTTCTTGATTAGCAACTTTGCTTAGGGCAATAGTCTCCAGATGCCATTGATAGGGCATGTTATTGTCGCGAACAATAATTGGCATTACTGCATTTTCACCTTCTAATGCGAGCTGAACGGCTTTTTTTCCTAAGGCATAGGCTTGATCCACATCTACTTGGGAGGCAATATGTCGTGCGGAGCGTTGTAAATAATCTGAGACAGCCCAATGGTATTTTAGATTTAAGTTTTGTTTAATAAGTTTGGCAAGTTGCGGTGCAACACCTCCGAGTTGAGCATGACCAAAGGCATCTTTCAAGCCGCTTTCCGAGATAAATTTGCCTTGATTGTCTTTAATTCCTTCAGAGGCAACCACAACACAAAATCCAAATTTATCAACACTTTCTTTTACTTTGCTGCAAAAAGCTTGCTCGTTAAAAGCGATTTCTGGAAATAAAATAATATGCGGAGGATCACCTGCTTTTTCTGCAGCAAGTCCTGCTGCGGCTGCTATCCAACCCGCGTGTCGTCCCATAACCTCTAAAATAAAAACTTTGGTAGAAGAGCTTGCCATGGAAGCCACATCGAGTCCTGCTTCTAGAGTTGAGATTGCCACATACTTGGCAACGGAGCCAAATCCAGGGCAGTTATCGGTAAAGGGGAGATCGTTATCAATGGTTTTGGGGATCCCAATACATGTAATAGGATAATTTAATTTTTTTCCCATTTCTGAAATTTTATGGGCGGTATCTTGGGAATCACCACCACCGTTATAAAAGAAGTAGCCAATTTCATAAGCAGAGAAAACTTCGATGAGTTTTTGATATTCTGCTTGATGTTCCTCGAAGCTTTTGAGTTTATAGCGGCATGATCCAAATGCACCACCTGGGGTAGATTTTAGGGCAGCAATATCTTCAGCCGATTCGTGTGAGGTATCAATTAAGTCTTCGGCTAAAACGCCTAGGATGCCATTTCTAGCGGCATATATTTTGCGGAAGCGATCCGGATGTTGCCTTGCAGTTTCAATCACGCCGGCAGCTGAGGCATTGATAACGGCGGTAACACCCCCCGATTGTGCATATAAAATGTTTTTGCTCATATTTATCCTTTTTTACATTTCCCCCTTACTCAGCGCATCGCGCCACCCTCTTCCCAAAGGGAAAAGGGGAAGAGATATTGAACCCCCATTTCTCTAGTGGAAGATGGGTGATCTGATATGAAAATATGGTA
>JBEICO010000182.1:0-1690 GCA_040383965.1 Francisellaceae bacterium | reverse complement strand
GAAATTTCAAATGAATACCAAGACATCTCACTACGATTCCGGCATTTTTTTACCCGTAAAGTGATGTTTGTGAAATACGCAGCGGCTTACGTGGTTATGCCAGGCGGTTATGGAACTTTAGATGAATTATCCGAAAGTTTAGCCTTGATCCAAACGCACAAAACCCGTCAAATTCCAATTATTTTTGTCAATGAAACTTTCTGGAAGCCTTTATTCGACTGGTTCAGGAATACTCTACTTGCTGAAAACATGATTGATGCAGCAGATATAGACTTAGCCCAATTTGCTAATACTCCAGAAGAAGTCGTTAAGATCATTCAAGATTTCTATAAAGGTAAAGAGATCCCTGTAGAGAATTTAAAGGAGGAGTAGGACGATTATTGACACCACTAGACAAAAACAAAATGTCATAAATCTAATTTGTTGATACAAAGTAATAACTATCGCTATAGTTTCGAACCTTCTCTTCTCACGTCAATGACATTGGGCACTTGCTGGATGCGATTTACGACTTTACTTAAAAAATCAAGGACTGAGATTTCAATGGTAAACCTGGCAAGCGCGGTATTGTCTTTCTTATTAGTCTGGATATTCACCGTAATAGCATTAATATGTTCACTCGAAAATATCCCGGAAATATCCCGTAACAAGCCCTCTCTATCAAAGGCTATAATGGCTATTTCCACTAAGTAGTGATTATGAATATCCCTGCCCCATTCAACTTGAATTAACCGATTCATCTTTGTCTGCTTTGCTTGCAACACATTCATGCAATCTTTACGATGGATGGACACACCATTCCCAATAGAAATGTACCCTATAATTTCATCAAAAGGCACAGGTTTACAGCATCTTGCCATATGGTTTAACAAATTCCCAACACCGGAGACCATTATGTCATTTTTATGCCGTTTATGAGTTAAATGTTCCCCAGTTTCAAAAGGAATATCCGACTTGGGTATGTACGGTTGCATAAGCTTTTGTAGGGCATTTGCTACTTGTACCCCACGAAGATCTCCACACCCAATTAATGCCAACATATCTTCGATCTTATTCACTTTAAGCTGCTCTGCAACCCTTTCCAAACTTAAGTTTTCTATTCCTAAGCGTTTTAATTCACGCTCTAATACTTCTTTACCGTCTTGAATATTTTGATCCCGATTTTGACGTTTAAACCAATGAGATATTTTAGTTCGAGCCCGCACTGTTTTGATAAAACCTAAATCTCGATTCAACCAATCTCTACTTGGGCCTCCAACCTTAGCTGTTAATACTTCTATTCTATCGCCACTGTGTAAAGCGTAAGTTAATGGAACCATATTACCATTTACTTTAACACCGCGACACCGATGCCCAATTTCGGTATGAATAAGATAAGCAAAATCTAATACGGTTGCCCCTTGAGGCAAATCTATTATTTTCCCCTTAGGAGTTAATACATAAACTCTATCTTGAAAAATTTCCGAGTTAAATACTTCATTGGTTTCGACATCAAATGTCCATTCCTCTTGCCAAGTTAATACTTGTCTTAAACTGGCTAACTTATGATCTGATCTTCCCCCGAAAAAACGGACATATTGCTAAGCAACTTGTTTTTCCTCAAACGCTATTGGACTCAAATAGCCCAGTTTCGAATGAAGACGCTTACGATTATAATACACATCGATATATTCGAACACATGTTTTTTAG
>JBEICO010000181.1:0-1886 GCA_040383965.1 Francisellaceae bacterium | reverse complement strand
CAACAATTGCTTACACGATGCAAGCCTAGCAGCTTTATAGGATTTACACCCTAGTAAAGTACCCTTCCTTTACAAGAAAGCCAACAAAGTTAAATTTATTTTAAAATCAATAAGTTAGTTATTAACTCAGTATAAATTGTTGTAATGGAGACTAGGGGTTCAGTATAATGGCTTTTCAGAGTCAGGATCCCTGGGGTAAACCTTGAAAAAATCATCTTTTGCAGCCGTTCCTATGCGATTTATAGGTCCCATGCGGATCACTGGGCCTGTGGTCGACGAAGAAATTTCGGTACCGCTTGCGACCTTTGAATCCCCCCTTTGGCCTTCTACTCACCGCGGAGCCATGGTTTCTAAGCAAACGGACGGTATTAAAGTAGTCATTGCAGGCGATAAAATGACCCGTTCGATCCTGGTGGAAGGGCCAGATGCTGAATATGTTGCTAATGTGGTGGCATCTCTTAATAGCTATCGCGAAGAATTAATGGTGGTGGTATCTGGCACAAGTCGTTTTACTAGCCTTGAAGATTGGCATGTTCAAATTGTAGGAAATCTTCTCTTTATTCGATTTGAAATGACCACAGGGGACGCTTCTGGACATAATATGACCACCAAAGCCGCTGATGCCTTATTACAGTGGATCTTAAAACACTATTCAAAATTGCAGTATGTTTCGGTTTCAGGAAATTTTTGCACAGATAAAAAAACCTCTGCTGTGAATGGAATATTGGGGCGCGGTAAATATGTCATTGCAGAAATGACTATTTCAAAAGAGATTTGTCAGCGCCTTTTAAAAACAACTCCTGAAAAAATTGTCGCATTGAATATTAAAAAGAATTTAATTGGCACAATGCTGGCGGGTGGCGTAAGGAGTGCCAATGCGCATTTTGCGAATATGTTGCTTGGTATTTATCTGGCAACAGGCCAAGATGCTGCCAATATTATTGAAGGATCGCAAGGAATGGTGTATGCCGAGGTAAGAGAGCAAAATTTGTATTTCTCAGTTACTCTGCCGAACGTTATTGTAGGAACCGTCGGGAATGGCAAACATTTACCTTTTGTTAAAGAAAATCTAGAAAAACTTGGATGTTTAGAGTCTAGGAAATCAGGACATAATAGCCGTCGTCTGGCTGCTATTGTGGGTGCTACGGTTTTATGTGGGGAGCTTTCGCTTTTAGCTGCACAAACCAATCCAGGTGAATTAATTGAAAGTCATCTTCGATTAGAGCGTTTAGAATTTCATAAAATGGAACAAACCGTATGATTAAAGTTGGTATTGATGCTATGGAATTCTATACCCCTTCTTATTACCTTGACTTAAAGGTTTTGGCGGAAGAACGAGGTGTTGATGTTAATAAATTTCATACTGGATTAGGACAAGAAAAAATGGCGGTTATTCCGCCAGATGAAGATATTGTAACCATGGCAGCCGATGCAGGTTACAAGGTTTTGCAACATGTTGATCCTAACGATATCCATTTATTATTATTTGCAACAGAAAGTGCGGTGGATCAATCTAAAGCTTCAGGTATTTTTGTGCATCGTTTATTAAATTTGCCTTCGCGGTGTCGTGTGATTGAATTAAAACAAGCCTGTTATAGTGCGACAGCGGGACTGCAGATGGCACTTCCCATGTTGCGCGAAGATCCTTCCAAAAAGATTCTATTGATTGCTTCAGATATTGCACGCTATGGCTTAAATTCTACCGGGGAGTCTTCTCAGGGTGGTGGCGCAGTGGCGATGGTGTTATCCCAAAATCCTAGGATGTTAGCTATTGAACCTGAAAGTGGATTCCATACGGAAGACGTAATGGATTTTTGGCGTCCAAATTATCGGGAAGAAGCGGTAGTTGATGGTAAATATTCTTGTGAACTATATTTAAGATTGGT
>JBEICO010000180.1:0-1981 GCA_040383965.1 Francisellaceae bacterium | reverse complement strand
TATGTCTAATTTAAATGAAAGGTTTAATTGTTAAGTCAGGTTCACAAACCGGACATTTGGATCTTGCCAGGAATAGGACATCTCTATTTTGCTATAACAAGCTAAATATATGACTAAAAATATAACCAAATGGGAGAAGTTTAACGAAGGGTGCAAACGAAGGTGGTGCGAAAAGTAAGTGAAGTTAAAGATCAGGCAAAAAACATAAAACCAACCGCAAAAATAGGAACAGCGGCGGTTATGCTATCGATGCGATCTAAAATACCGCCGTGGCCAGGTAAAATAGTCCCGCTATCTTTAACGCCTCGAATTCTTTTATAAAAACTTTCAAATAAATCCCCAACCACAGAAAATACAACCGTGATCATGCCTAATAATAACCAAGGAAGGGGTGCAATATTAGGCATTAGGAATCGATATCCAAGCACTATTACAATAAGAGATGTCATCAGCGCACCAATTGCTCCTTCCCAGGTTTTACCAGGACTGATAAGAGGAGCCAGTTGGTTTTTACCAAACCGTTTGCCCACAAAATATGCAGCAATATCTGCCACCCAAATAAGCGTTAACACATACAATACCCACTTAGGTGAACTATAATGCAAGGCATTTAACATGCCCCAAGCAGGCACCAAAACTAAACAGCCTGTTACTAACGCTACTATTTTTGACTTCCAAAATTCTTTATTTTTAGGATACTGCTGTAGTGCAACAATCGCACTAACCCAAAAAGCAAGAATTAAGAAGGGAACATACTCTTTTATCAAGTTTTTACTGATAGTATAAAGAAGCGCAAAAATTAATAGAGTGATAAATGGCATTAAGACTAAACCACCTATACGACTCAAGGGTGTCTTAAATCCAGCAAGATCCGTCCATTCCCACATGCCCCATAAAAAAACAAACGCACTGATAAAATTGAAAACTTTTGGAGGTGTCAACAAAATGATGGCTATAATGATGGGCAATAAAAGAGTTGCGGTTAGAATTCGACTTTTAAGATTAGAAGAGTGCGCTTTAAACATGAATCCTAAATTCCTTGTTCAACTAACCCCACAAGATAAGAAGGATCTTTCTCGATCTGTTCACTACTAGACCCAAAACGTCGCTGTCTTTTATGATAGGCCTTTAAGGCTTCCTCAAACTGAGGTTCTCGAAAATCTGGCCAATAGGTATCCGTAAAATATAACTCTGTATACGCAAACTGCCAAAGCAAAAAATTACTAATTCGATATTCGCCACTGGTGCGGATCAATAAATCAGGCTCTGGACAATCTGCAAGACTTAAATGCGATCTAAAATTCTCTTCTGAAATATCTTCGGGGTTAAGCTCCCCTTTTGCAACAGAACGTCCTAAAGCACGTGTTGCCTGCAAAATATCCCACCGCCCCCCATAATTAAAGGCAATATTTAGTTGTAACTTAGTATTATTCTTAGTTAAGTTTTCAGCTTCTTGAATGGCTGTTTGTAGCTCTTCCGAAAAAGCACTCGTGTCCCCAACAATTTTTAATTTAATATTATTTTCATGTAACTCTCGCAGCTCGTCACGCAACGATTTTAAAAATATTCCAAATAAAAATTTCACTTCGGTTTCAGGGCGACGCCAATTTTCACTGCTAAACGTAAATAAGGTTAAAACCGAAATATCTTTTTTGATACAAGCTGAAATAATGGCGCGAACGGATCCTAAGCCTTTTTGATGGCCCGCAACACGGGGTAATAACCGCTGCTTTGCCCAGCGACCATTGCCGTCCATAATAATAGCAACGTGTTTAGGATCCATCAAACCTGCATTAACTCCGCTTCTTTAGTAGCAACCAATTTATCAATATCTGCAACAAATCGATCGGTTAGTTTTTGAATGATTTCCTCACCCCGCCTTTCATCATCTTCTGTGATCTTTTTAACTTTCAGTAATTGCTTAATTTCAGCATTGGCATCCCGTCGAATATTACGAATTCCCACACGGGCTTCTTCCGCC
>JBEICO010000179.1:0-2056 GCA_040383965.1 Francisellaceae bacterium | reverse complement strand
GGATGAGGAAACTTATGGTAGAGAATATGATTTAGATATTTATATGATCGTTGCAGTGAATGACTTTAACATGGGGGCCATGGAAAATAAGGGGCTAAATATTTTTAATTCAAAATATATTTTGGCAAGCCCCGAAACAGCGACTGATGTGGATTATCAATATATTGATGCCGTCGTTGGCCATGAATATTTCCATAATTGGTCTGGCAATCGAGTCACCTGCCGCGATTGGTTCCAGTTAAGTTTAAAAGAAGGATTAACTGTGTTTCGAGAACATCAGTTTTCGGCGGATATTTCAAAGTCACCCGTTAGTTTAATTGAAAATGTTCGCCATTTAAGAGCACAGCAGTTTGCAGAAGATCAAAGCCCCATGGCGCATCCCGTGCGACCAGAATCCTATATGGAAATTAATAATTTTTACACCATGACAGTCTATGAGAAAGGCGCGGAAGTTATTCGCATGATCAAGGTTCTGCTGGGTTGGGAGAATTTTCGAAAGGGTATGGATCTGTACTTTAAACGACACGATGGTGAAGCTGTTACCTGTGATGATTTTGTGGCAGCCATGGAAGCAGCTTCTGGGGTGGATCTTAAGCAATTCAGGCTTTGGTATAGCCAAGCAGGAACCCCAGAAATTACCGTACAAGAAAATTATGATCAAGCTTCTAAAAACTATCAACTAACCCTAAAGCAATCTTGCCCTCCAACACCAAACCAACCTGAAAAAAAGCCCATGGTAGTTCCTATTATGATGGGGCTTTTAAATAAAAAAGGGGAAGATATATTGCCTAAGGGTGAAAAGGTGGTGCTTACAGAAGCGGAACAAACATTTAGCTTTCAAGATGTTAAAGAGCGTCCGGTATTATCCTTTTTACGAGAATTTTCAGCGCCTGTTAAAGTCAATTTTCACAGAAGCGAGGATGAACTATCATTTTTGCTGGCGCAAGATAGTGATCCCGTAAGCCGGTGGGATGCTGGCCAAAAACTTACTGAACAATTAATATGGCGCTTAGCGGGAGATGTAGAAGCAAAGCGATCTCTCAGTGCTCCTGCTTATTGGTTAGACGCGCATCATGCAATTTTACAAGATAAAAATTTAAATATCGGGCTAAAAGCTGAAATTTTACTACTTCCTTCAATTAGTGATCTGCTACAAAGCCGATCCGGAGTCGATATTGATGTGTTATATTCTGCCAGGTCTTTTTTAAAGCAAAATTTAGTGGGATTTTTAAAAGAACCCTTATTGGAAACGTATCGCCAAAATATAAATGTCGATCGTTATATTTACTCCCCAGAAACAGCTGCGATAAGAAGATTAAAGAATTTATGTTTGGCATATTTATTGAGCATTCAAGATCCAACGTATCTACCTTTAGCCTTAAAGCAATGGGACAATGCCAATAATATGACCGATAGCCTTGGGGTTTTGGGAGCTTTATCCCAATGGGAAGGTCCTGAAAGAGAAGTGGTATTGTCCCAATTTTACGATAAGTGGCAGCACGATCCTTTGGTATTAGACAAATGGTTTAGAGTGCAAGCAGCTTCTGAATTACCGAATACTATAGAGCGGGTGAAGAATTTACTGACACACCCTGCCTTTGATATTAAGAACCCCAATAAAGTGTATTCTTTAATAGGGGCTTTTAGTAATAACGTCGTTTGTTTTAATGAAGCGAGCGGTGCAGGATATGCCTTTTTAGCTGATGTGGTGTTGCAATTAGATCCCCTGAATCCTCAAGTGGCTTCAAGAATGGTACGGGCTTTTTCAAGTTGGCAGAGAGTAGATGTTAAACGGCAAGCCAAAATTAAAGAGCAATTAGAGCGTATTGTGAAGCAAAATGCTTTATCAAAGGATGTTTTCGAAGTAGTGTCGAAATGTTTAGCAGTTGAGTAGGGGTTCAGTGAAACTTGTAGGATGACCTTCCCCCGACTTTTCGGACACCTTGCTAAGATAGTAAAATCTATCAGAGAGGTGTTATATGAATCACAAGAAATCAATTGTTACTAAAAAACGTCAGAAATATAGCTCACAGTTTAGAGAACAGGCAGTTGCAAG
>JBEICO010000178.1:0-2168 GCA_040383965.1 Francisellaceae bacterium | reverse complement strand
GGTATCCACTTATGGGTATCAAGAAATTCGTTTACCCATATTAGAAAATACAGGTTTATTTAAACGTTCCATCGGCGAAGTGACGGATATTGTTGAAAAGGAAATGTTTAGCTTTGAAAGTAGGGATGGGAAAGAAAGCTTAACGCTAAGGCCTGAAGGTACTGCAGGTTGTGTGCGAGCAGGCATAGAACATGGTCTTTTATATAATCAGATCCAACGATTATGGTATATGGGTCCCATGTTTCGGTATGAACGACCTCAAAAGGGGCGTTATCGTCAATTTTATCAAGTGGGGATCGAGGCTTTTGGATTAGCGGGTCCTGATATTGACGTTGAGCAAATCTTAATGATGCAGCGATTTTGGCGGGTGTTAGGCGTTGAAAGTGCGGTATCCCTGCGAGTAAACAGTTTGGGAACTTTGGAAACCCGTCAACAGTATCGTGAACAACTGGTGCAATTTCTATTAAAACACGAAAAGGATCTGGATGCAGATAGTCAACGGCGTTTGCAAACCAATCCCTTACGAATTTTAGACAGTAAAAATCCGGCACTTCAAGATATTATTCAACACGCACCTAAGCTGCAAGATCATTTAGATCCCGAATCCAAAGCACATTTCGAGGGTTTTTTACAAGGGTTATCTGATGCAGGTGTTGATTTCATTGTGGATCCTGTCTTAGTACGAGGTTTAGATTATTACAATAGAACGGTTTATGAATGGCAGACAGACAAACTAGGCGCTCAAGGCGCTGTTTGTGCGGGAGGCCGTTATGATGGCTTGGTACAACAATTGGGGGGTAAAAATACCCCTGCCGTTGGTTTTGCGTTAGGTATTGAACGGGTATTATTATTGCAACAAGCTTTAGGAATAACACTTGAGGCAAATATTGATGCCTATTTTGTTTATATGGGGGAAGTGCCAGAGAAAAAAGCACTTATGGTGGCTGAAGGGTTACGCGATCAATATCCCACTTTACGTTTAAGGGTTCATTGTGGTGGCGGTAATAGTAAACATCAATTTAAAGCAGCGGATAAAAGTGGTGCTAGAATTGCTTTTGTTTTGGGAGAAGAAGAATTGGCCAAGGATGTTTTGGCGGTGAAATTTTTACGTGAAACGAAACCGCAGGTTTTGCTTTCACCCGTAGAAATGAAATCTTTTTTAAATGGCTTTTTAGGAAAGTAAGGAAAAATATTATGTTTTTTGCAAAGAAAAAGACAATTTGGGAACAATATGGTAAATGGATGGTAAGTGCTGCTGTGGTTGCAGCTTGCGGATATGGTGCTATGCAGTATTATGACCATCTTCAAGCTGAGACGACTTTTAAAGCATCGGCTTTGTATGATCAAATGATAATGGGTGCCTTTAGTGAAGGAGATAAGAGCGAGGCCACCATTGCTGCAGAAGCGGCTGCGAAAATGATCCTTGAACAATACAAGGAAACTACCTATGCGCCTATTGCAGCTTTGTATATGTCAAAATTGGCGGTTGAAAAAAAGGATCTGGTGAGTGCACGTCATTATTTAGAGCTTGCCATTAAGGAAGATGATGTCGGCCCTATAAAACCGATTGCAACAGTGCGTTTGGCAAGACTGCTTGCCGAAGAAAAAAAATATCGAGAAGCGATGGATTTATTAACTGCCATTGATCCAGAAGGCTATCAAAGTTTATTTGCAGAAACAAAAGGCGATGTGTATTGGTTGCAAGGTGAGAAAGATAAAGCAAGAATGTCTTATCAATCTGCGATTAAGCTGAGTCCAAAAAGTGTTCCTACGTCTCGTTTAGAAATTAAATTGGCTGAGTTAGGTCTTGAGGAGAAATTATAATGCGTTTGTTGCGTTCTTTTACCTTTTTATTGTGTCTTTTAACAATGTTGCTGTCGGGTTGCAATACCATTGAACATCGACCAGACGTTATTCCTAAAACTGCTTTACCAAAGGTGTCGCAAAAGTTATTGGCTCCTAAAGTAGTGTGGACAAATACGAGCAGCAGCGGAGTGGGTAAAAAGGAACTCAATTTGCGGTTATCGGTGACAGATCAAAATGTTTTTTTGGCGGATAATAAAGGCAAGATCTTTGCATTAGAACGAGAATCTGGCAAACAGAAGTGGGCTTTGGATACTAAAGCCAATATTGCATCGGGGCCTCAAGTTATCGAGAAAAGAATATTG
>JBEICO010000177.1:0-2309 GCA_040383965.1 Francisellaceae bacterium | reverse complement strand
CGAGCCGACTTGGAAGAAGACGGTAAAGTTGAATATTTTCCGAGGAGTGCGGAAGGCAGGCAATTGGTGATGATGTTAAGCCCCAAGAAAAAATAGCAGCGTAAAGCGTAACTTTAAGAAATAGCGGAGTATAGCGAAATGCCAAAATTGAAATCCAATAAGGGTGCTGCAAAGCGCTTCAAAAAGACCGGTAGTGGGGGTTATAAACACCGCCAGTCTCACCGCAACCATATTTTGACTAAAAAAAGTAGTAAGCGTATGCGTCAACTGCGGCACATGAAATGTGTGAATGCCAGTGATGTTGCTGCTATTAAACAAATGTTACCGCATGGTTAAGGAGAGATCTTATGGCACGTGTCAAACGAGGTGTTACGGCTAAAGCCCGTCACAAAAAAGTTTTAAAGCAAGCGAAGGGCTATTATAGTGCTCGTCGCAGTGTATATCGAGTTGCTAAACAGGCTGTTATCAAAGCAGCACAATATGCTTATCGCGATCGTAAAGTTCGAAGACGAGAATTTCGTCGTTTATGGATTGTGCGAATTAATGCAGCAGCCCGTTTAAATGGTTTAACTTACAGCCGTTTTATGGCAGGCTTGAAAAAGGCTTCGATCGAGATTGATCGTAAAATTTTAGCAGATTTAGCGGTATTTGATAAAACATCTTTTACCCTGATTGCTGAAAAAGTTAAGGCAGCATTAGCAGCGTAATTATATTTTTGGATGCTTTGCTAATCTCGTCGTTGCGAGCGTAGCGAAGCAATCCAGAAATGGACGAAACTTGAGGACTTTTCTGTGCAAGAACTGCCAGCCATCTTGGCCAAAGGAAAGCAAGACATTGCGTTGGCAGCTGATCTTAAAAATCTAGAAAACCTTCGTGTTGAATATTTAGGAAAAACAGGTCTTATCACCCAGCTTTTAAAAACTTTGGGAACCCTACCTGTTGAAGATCGTAAATCTTTTGGGCAAGCGGTTAACGAAGCCAAAGATCAAATTGCCACGTTACTTCAACACCGCAAACAAACTCTAGAAGATGCAAGACTAGCGGAAATATTAAGATCAGAGCAAATTGATATCACCCTTCCAGGCAGAGGGATGGAAAAAGGATCCTTGCATCCTATTACTCAAACATTAAATCGAATTGAAGATTGGTTTTTGCGATTAGGCTTTAATATTGCAGAAGGGCCTGAAATTGAAGATGATTTTCATAATTTTGAAGCTTTAAATATTCCTTCACATCATCCAGCACGTGCTATGCACGATACTTTTTATTTTCCGGATGGTCGTTTATTAAGAACCCACACTTCGCCAGTACAAATCCGAGCAATGCGAGGGAAACAACCGCCGTTTAGAATGATAGCGCCTGGTAGAGTTTACCGGTGTGATTCGGATGTGACCCATACACCGATGTTTCATCAGGTAGAAGGATTGGTTTTGGATGAAGGGATCCATTTTGGACACCTAAAGGGGATCCTAGAGAATTTTCTCCAGTACTTCTTTGAAGAAAACTTAAAAACACGCTTTCGATCTTCTTATTTTCCTTTTACAGAGCCTTCTGCAGAAGTAGATATTCAATGTGTGATGTGTAAAGGTGTGGGATGCAGAGTTTGCAGCCAAACAGGATGGCTAGAAGTATTAGGCTGTGGCATGGTGCACCCTAAAGTATTAGAAAGTTGTGAAATTGATAGCGAAAAATACACGGGTTTTGCTTTTGGTATGGGCGCAGAGCGGTTAGCTATGTTGCGTTATGGCGTAAATGATCTCCGTTTGTTTTTCGAAAACGATCTTAAATTCTTAAAGCAGTTTTGATCTCAATTAAACTAAGAAAAAGACTATCATTTTCAGGAGAGTGACTCGGGACTCCTTAAGAGATTTAATGAAGAAAGAGAGAAATATAGAATATCGCGGAGTTATGATAGAGAAAGAGAGCAGTTAAAGGCGATGCTTAAGCAATACAATAATCAGAATCAGCAAGGAGGACTAAGTGTTTTAGCCTCGCCTGATGTTTCTAATATTTCTGATAATAAAACCAAAAAGAAAAATATGGATAATAAGAATTAATGTAACTTTGAATATTAATAATCCTGGATTGCTCCACAGTGAGGTGTGCTAATTAAAGTATTTGCCAGTAAAGGTGCAACACTCACCACTCTGATTTTATTGAAATCTTCGGAATGATTTCCTGAAATCAGATTTGTTTGATATTTTTTCGTGTCCTACCGGTGATGTAGTTTGACATGCATGCCAAAGCTTTAATTCAATTTTGAATATCTTTTAAGCCCAACAAGACTTAATGCCATCAACATGATAGGT
>JBEICO010000176.1:0-2393 GCA_040383965.1 Francisellaceae bacterium | reverse complement strand
TAGCTCGCTTCGTACTGCTCGTAACAAAAATTAATTCCTTAACGCCAGCTTGTATAGCTTCTTCTACCGCATATTGGATCAACGGCTTATCCACAATTGGCATCATTTCTTTAGGATTAGCTTTAGTTGCGGGTAAAAATCGAGTTCCTATGCCTGCGACAGGAAAGACAGCTTTTCGAATGGGTATCGTCGGTTTCTTATTCATGGATCGGCTTAATCACATCCCAACGCTTGCAACTTGGGCACTGCCATTGCAAAGTTCTGCCCGAGAAACCACAAGCCTGACATCGATACAAAGGTTTATTCACCAACATTTTTTCAATTAATTCTTGAAATAAAACTAAGTCTTGTTGAGATGTTCCTTCTGCGCGAACAATACTAAATTGAATTAAACGATTTAACCCTCTGAGAGAGGGATTTTTCCGAAGGTGCTGGACCACAAATCGTAAGGCTTCACCTTCTCCTTTACTTTTTTGGAGCCACTCTGCAAAAGCCAACACCGTTGACGTGGTGAGATGCTTTTCTAGACAATCATCAAAGTACTTAATCATTCCCTCTGGATTATTTAGGTTTTCATAGCACCTGGCTAACGGCAAGACAATTTCTGATAAAAAAGCTTCATCTTGTTTTTGGATTTGTTTATAAGCTTTAATCGCAATTTTATACCGCTGCGCTTGAGCTTCAATATTACCAAGTAACAAACTAGCTCTAACACAACAAGGATTAACTTTTAAGGCTTCCTTTAAATGAATATAAGCCTCTTCTCGTTCGCCTTTTAACCATTGTTGCTCTGCCAATTCACAACAAAAATGCGCAATATGGTAATTCATATTGCGACCCGTTTTGGCATGCCATCTTTGTGCGGTTTTGATCGCTCGTGACCAATCTTTACTTTGTTGATAAATGTCCAGCAGATGTTGAAAGCCTGCATCTAATTCATAGCCTTGATCTAAGAGATCTAACAATACGCTTTCCGCCCTATCCAATACGCCTGCCCGCATATAATCTCGACTTAACTCTAGCAAAGAAAGCGCTCGCTGTTCTTCTGTTAAGGATGGCTTTGCGATTAAATTTTGGTGAATGCCTATGGCTTTATCCACTTCACCCCTACGTCTAAATAATCCGCCTAAAGCCAAATGGGTTTCCACCGCTTCCTGGTTAGAATCCATGAGTTGCACCAAAACATCTACATTACTGGGAGAATGTTCTAAAAGCTTGTTTAATCCGGCAAGTTTGCGAATGGTATGATTGGCATAAGCCCTGCGTCCAATGATCCATCCTGAAAACGCAGCTAGGGGCAACAGTAAAAACAGAAATTCCCACATTCTTTATAATCCACGCTCACGTCGCAAGCGCCTTAATTCCATTTGAAGTTTTATAACTTTGGGAAAGCTGAAAACCAAACCAACGGTGATCCCAAATACCCATACTAATAACAGTAATACGGAAAGTGGTAAGCTTTGGGTGCCCAAATAATATCGAACCACCACAAACTCTGAATTTAAGATAGCAAAAGTTATACCCAACAACAGGGCGAACGTTAAGATGACGATACTTAAAAGACGCATATTAACGCTCCCCGCTGTTATAGATTAATTTTCCTTATCTTTACTGTCCATTTGTCCTTTAAATAAATCACCTAAAGTTGGACTGGCGCCTTCTGAACGACTGAGCTCACGCATAGCATCTTGCTCTTCTTCAGACTCTTTAGCCTTAACAGATAGCATAATAGCGCGAGTTTTGCGATCTACGCCCATAAACTTGGCTTCGATGGTTTCCCCTTCTTTTAATAAGGTACGTGCATCTTCCACTCGATCCCGACTTAAGTCAGAAGCTTTGAGATACCCTTCTACCCCTTCTGCAAGTTGTATGGTTGCGCCTTTTTGATCAACCGCAATAATGGTTCCGGAAACAACACTTCCTTTGGAATGTTCCGCAACAAAATTCGCGTAAGGATCCCCTTCCAATTGCTTGATCCCAAGAGAGATCCGTTCTCGTTCTGGATCCACTGCCAAAACGACTGCCTCTACTTCCTCGCCCTTTTTATAGCGTCTAACTGCATCTTCTCCGCTTTCGTTCCAAGCTATATCAGATAAGTGCACTAGGCCGTCTATGCCGCCATCCAAACCAATGAAAATACCAAAGTCCGTGATGGATTTAATTTTTCCAGAAACTTTGTCTGACTTGCTATGAGCAGTTGCAAAAGCTTCCCAAGGATTAGATTTACATTGCTTAAGACCTAATGAAATGCGACGTCGCTCTTCATCAATATCTAAAACCATCACTTCAACTTCCAACCCTAATTGAACCACTTTGGTAGGGTGAATGTTTTTGTTGGTCCAATCCATTTCAGAGACATGGACTAAACCTTCCACGCCTTCTTCAATTTCAAC
>JBEICO010000175.1:0-2436 GCA_040383965.1 Francisellaceae bacterium | reverse complement strand
TTGAAAATAGAGTGAATGAATTGGATGAAAAATTGGAAAAAGCCATTCCTAGAAATTTTAGCAGCTATGGAACTCCTTTAACTGCTTCTGAGAAACTCATTGAAAATGGTAAAGTACTTATTAATCTTATCTTAAGAATGACAGGTAAAGGGGATAAATATCCTGGCATTTATCAAGAAGAAAAAGACAAAATATTAAGATTACACCGAGAATTCCTTTTTAAAGAAAAATTAAGGGAGATCCGAGACAGGATCGAAGTCATAGAAGCAATTGATGAGATCGATAATGAAGCCTCCATGGCAACAACAGAAAAAAAAGAAGCCAGTGTTGCTGAAGGGGGATAGACGTGGGGTCAAGCCCTAACAATAGACAAATTATTATTTTTGGTTGTTTATTGCAGGCATGATAAAGTCCTTTTTTAGGACTTGACCCCTTAAAACATATCTAATTGTAGCTTTGCAACTTCCGACATTCGATCTTTAGTCCAAGGCGGCTCCCAAACCAGTTCTACGGCAACAGAAGAAACCCCGGGCACTTTAAGAATTTCATCTTGAACCATTTGCGGAAAAGTTTGTGCCACAGGACAAGCAGGTGTGGTCAGAGTCATTTGAATGTTCACGGCTTGTGAAGCCTCATCCACCGCTATATGATAAATAAGCCCTAAGTCGTAGATATTCACCGGAATTTCAGGATCAAATATTCCTTTTAAGCGGATTAAAATGAGATCGGCCAATGTTACATTTTCAGTTGTCACGGCAAAATCTCTTCTGTAGATTCTGTGGAAACCGTTCTGGATCCTTGTTGCAGCGCTGCTTCTAAAGTATGCCAAGCTAGTGTTGCACATTTTACCCGAGCGGGATAAGCGTTAACACCTGAAAAGGCTTCTAGTTTTCCTAAGTCTTTCGATGCATCTATGTTTCCCGTGGTGAGTAATGTCTTAAAAGCTTTGGATAAATTTAAAATTTCTTCCAGAGATTTACCCCTTAACCCTTCACACATCAAAGAGGCAGAAGCCGTTGAAATAGCACATCCTGAGCCTGTAAACGTAGCGTTTAATACCTTATTGTTTTCAATGTGTAAATAGACGCAGACTTTATCCCCACATAAAGGGTTGTAGCCTTCAGCCGTACTGTTAGGATCTGGAAGGGCTGAAAAATGTCTGGGTTGTGTCCCATGATCTATGATCAGCTCTTGATATAAATTTTCTATTTGCATTTGAAGATCCGTTTAACTTCTGTTAGCCCGTTCATTAATTGATCAATATCATCTGAGGTATTATATATCCCAAAAGACACTCTTGCGGTGGCGGGTACTTGATAAAACGCCATAATGGGCATAGCACAATGATGACCTGTGCGGATGGCTACACCACATTGATCCAGAATGCTACCTATATCATGAGGATGTACGCCTTGCATCGTAAAGGAAATGACACTAACCTTTTCGAGTGCGGTGCCAAATATTTTGATATTTGGCATTTCGGCAAGAGCATTGGTTGCTTCTTGTAGTAGAGTTGCCTCATGTGTTTGAATAAAATCCCACCCGAGATCCATTACATATTCTAGTGCAGTGCCAAGAGCAATGGCTGAAGCAATTGGGGGAGTTCCTGCTTCAAATTTATACGGGATTTCTTTATAAGTGGATTTTTCAAAAGAGACCGTTTGGATCATTTCACCGCCACCTTGGTAAGGAGGCATAGCATCTAACCACTTAGTCTTACCATATAACACGCCAATTCCGGTTGGACCATATACCTTGTGACCAGAAAAAGTGTAAAAATCGCAATCTAAGTCTTGAACATTAATTTGAAGATGTGGTGCTGCTTGAGCACCATCGACTAAAACGGGAATGTGATGTGCATGTGCTTTTCGAATAATTTCTTTTAGGCTAACAAGAGTTCCTAATGCATTCGATGCATGAGTGATGGCCAATAGTTTTGTTTTAGCACTAAAATATTTTTCAAGATCTTCTAAAACCAACTCACCTTGGTAATTCATCGGGATCACTTTTAGATGTGCTCCTTTTGCTTCGCAAATCATTTGCCAAGGAACAATATTAGAGTGATGTTCCAGGGCAGAGATCAAAACTTCATCTCCTTCGGTGATCCTTTCACGACCAAAACTGGAAGCTACCAAATTAATGGCTTCTGTAGTGCTTTTAACAAAAATACACTCTTTTGCATGTTTGGCATGAATAAAATGCTGCACTATGGCGCGAGCATTTTCAAACTTTTCGGTAGCAACTTCGCTTAAATGATAAACGCCTCTATGAATGTTAGCGTTGATGTTTGTATAAAAGTGATTAAGCGCATCAATAACACATTGGGGTTTTTGCGTTGTTGCGGCATTATCTAAATACGCTAACGGTTTTCCATGGATGGTTTGTTTTAGGATCGGAAAATCGGTGCGAATGGATTTAAAACTCATGAAACAAAAC
>JBEICO010000174.1:0-2511 GCA_040383965.1 Francisellaceae bacterium | reverse complement strand
CCACCTTTTGGGTATACTTCATGGCCTGAAATAGATCCAATGTTAATAATATGACCGCTGCCATTAAGAAGCATTTTGGGGATAATTTGTTTTGAAATAAATAGAACGCCTTTGATATTGGTATTAATCATTTCATCCCAATCATTAGGATCACCCGCATCAATTTTATCCAAACCTCTAGCGATACCTGCATTATTGACTAAAATATCTATTTCTTGCCACTCTGAGGGAAGAGCATCAATTGTCGTAACAACGTCTTTAAAATTAGCAACATTTAATTTTAAAGGGTAGACTTGAATATGAAATTGTTCACGAAGATCTTTGGCAAGGGATTGTATGCGATCTTCACGCCGGGCACAAAGGATAAGATTAGCACCACATTTTGCAAAATGTATGGCTGTAGCTTTGCCAATTCCGCTGGAGGCCCCTGTAATTAACACTGTTTTTTGGTTTATAGGGGAAATGGGCATTTTTTACACCTCCTAGTTCCTATAGGCTAATCCATCAATTTGGATGAATTCTCTGAGTTAAAATCATCTTCCATGCTTTCGTCAGCTACTGCTTCAGGAGAATCGGCTTCTTGTTCGGTTTCTCCATCTAAAATCCGGAGAGCTTTGGTAATATCTAAGGCATTTTCCCATTTGGAGACAACAATTGTTGCAACTCCGTTACCAATTAGGTTAGTAACAGCGCGTATTTCAGACATAAAAATATCAACGCCAACCAAAAGTGAAAGTCCAGCAACAGGAAGTGTATCAATAGTGGATAACGTAGAAGCTAAAATGACAAACCCACCTCCAGGAACTGCAGCAGCTCCTTTTGAGGTTAACATTAACACGCCCAATAAAGACAATTGTTGCACGAGGGACAGATCTGTATTCGTTGCTTGAGCTATAAATAGGGCAGCCATTGTTAAATAAATAGAAGTACCATCCAGATTAAAAGAATAACCTGTTGGTATAACCAACCCAACAACAGACTTTGCACATCCCAAATTTTCAAGTTTGGTAATCATTCGGGGTAGGGCTGCTTCAGACGATGATGTTCCCATCACAATAAAGATTTCTTCTTTAATGTATAACAAAAATTTCCAGAGGTTAAAGCCGCAAGCTCGCAAGATAGGCCCAAGGATCACAATAATAAAGATGACACAGGCTCCTAATACTCCAGCCATTAATTTACCGAGCGGAAGCAAAGTTCCAAATCCATACTTGCCAATACTAAATGCCATAGCACCACAAGCGCCAAATGGAGCTACTTTCATCACAATACCAATGACTCCAAATAGTACATGGGAGCTTTGTTCGAGTAACTTAACGAGTCCTTTTCCTTTAAGTCCAAATTGAGATAAAGCAACACCAAACAATACTGAAAATAAAAGGACTTGAAGAATTTCTCCTTCAGAGAAAGCACTCACCACTGTATGCGGAATAATATTTAATATAAATTCGACGGTACTTAAAGATTTTGCATTTGAGGTATAAGTTGTTAGGCTTCCCATGTCCAAAGTGCTTGGATCTGCGTTAACGCCTAAACCGGGTTGGAAGAGATTGACTAGGACTAAACCGATAACCAGTGCTGCGGTTGAAACAACTTCAAAGTAGATTAAGGCTTTAAGGCCTACCCGACCAACTTCACGCATATCGCCCATTTTGGCTATACCCACAACTATCGTACAAAAGATAATAGGGGCAACCATCATCTTAATAAGCCGAATGAAAGCATCTCCCATAGGCTTTAATCCAACACCCCATTCAGGAAAGAAATGCCCTACGCAGATCCCAACTAGAATGCCAAAAAGGACTTGGAAGTAAAGTCGCTGATATATTGGACTTTTAATGTTACTCAATTGACTAAGGGTCTCTTATTCATGTGTATCAGTTTAACGAGATTATTGTCCAAATACCACACCCCCGCTTTTTGGGGTCAAGTTCGGGAAGTTGACCTTTTGGATTTCTTAAATAACTGTTGCTTTTCTCGTGCCCAATCCCGGTCTTTTTCATCTGCACGTTTGTCGTGCTGCTTTTTACCCTTGGCAAGTCCTATCTGAAGTTTAATTTTCCCTTTTTTCCAGTAAAGGGATATCGGAATTAAGGTGTAACCACGCCTTTCTATTAGCCCTATCAAAGTACTAAGCTCTTTTTTGTGTAAGAGCAATTTTCGGGTACGGGCTGGATCGGCTTTAATATGTGTTGATGCAGAGAGGAGGGGGGTGATATTGGAGCCTATCAACCATGCTTCGCCTTTTTTAAGGATGACATAGCTTTCGGCAATTTGAGCCTTACCTGCCCGGAGACTTTTAACTTCCCAACCTTCTAATACAAGACCTGCCTCAAATCGCTCTTCCAGTGTATACTCGTGAGAAGCTTTGCGATTCACTGCAATCGTTTTTTGGCTTTCGGTTTTCGTCTTTGTATTCATAGCTACGTCATTGTAGCTTAGGAATATTGTAACGAATAGGATCATTTATGCCGACAATCAATAAAGTAGCCAAAGTGCCCTATACAGCTG
>JBEICO010000173.1:0-2627 GCA_040383965.1 Francisellaceae bacterium | reverse complement strand
TAATATGAGGGATCACTTGTACGGTTGCCCCTAAATAATCTCCACGACGCTCTCTCGCAATGACTTCTTGATAAATGCACCCCGTGGTAAAATTATTTAATTTAGACATCGTGGTGCGGATAAAACGCTCGTAATGACCAAGATCTAGATCCGTCTCTGCTCCATCTGCGGTAACAAAAACCTCCCCATGTTGGAAAGGACTCATAGTTCCAGGATCAACGTTAATATAGGGATCAAACTTTAACAAGGTAACTTTAAGCCCCCTAGATTCTAAGATTGCACCTAGAGATGCGGCAGCTATACCCTTACCAAGTGAAGAAACAACGCCTCCCGTCACAAATATATACCGAGTCATGATTTTCCTTTTTGATGAAAAAATGCATTAAAAATTGGGTAACAGACGGGATTAAATTTTATCAGAACTAGCGAAAGAGTACAAATTTATGTTTCAGTTTACAACCTTAAATCTACTCGACCAAACATAAAGAAAGCTCATCTTTTTTCCGTAAAACCTCATAAGAACTGATCTTTAATCTAGGCTTTGAACCCGCTTTAGCACGCAACACTTCGCGATCAATTCGTTCCATATGATCACGACTGGGTAAAGAGACGCCTAAACTTTGTAACCAACACCTTAATACACCCTTACGACGTACGGGATCCAATTGCAAAAGCCGAGAAACAGAGAGATCTCCCTCTTCCTTACCCTGAACTGTCGCGAGATCCTGCAAGGCAAGGACTTGTACTGCGGTTGCCGTTTCAAGACATAGAGCGCCCGCTCTATTAACCGATCGTAACACTCGTGGCCACCTCGCCCTAATTATCGGCATTATTTCTTGCCGCAGAAAATTTCGATCAAATCGCTTGTTGGTATTACTATCATCTTCAATCCAATTTAAACCACGAATATCTGCATATTCAATAATATCTTCTTTTGTTACATTTAATAATGGTCTTATAAATTCACTTTTTCCTAACACCGCGTGTTCTCTGATCCCACCTAATCCTAAAGGTCCCGTTCCTCGAAATAATCTAAGCAAAATAGTTTCGGCTTGATCGGCTTCATGATGCGCCATTAATAAACAATCTGTTGCTTCTAAAAAATTTTCAAATGCTGCATATCGCAGATTTCTTGCCACTTCTTCCGGGCTTTCACCCTCTGTTTCTTTGGCATTTACCCATAACACATTTAAAGGAACCTGCAAATTTGCACACACTCCTTCACAGTGCCGTACCCACTGATCCGCAAAATCGCTAATACCATGATGCACGTGTAAAGCACCTATCTGATATTCTGGAAAGGATTTAAAGGATTGTACGGTTAAATCGAGCAGAACATGTGAGTCTATTCCCCCACTATAGGCTACCCACAAATGTTTACGATCGGTAAGGCTTTGCAGTGTCTTCTTGAATTTTTCAAGCATCAAGCTTGATTACCCATAGCCATCCAGCGTTGGTAACGCCTATTTAATAATTTTTCAGTCGAAAGATTTTTAAAAGTTCGCAAGTTTTGAATTAAAGAGGACTTAAGGCCTGCTGCCATTTCATCCACATTGCGATGGGCACCGCCTAAGGGCTCTGGAACAATTTCATCGATTAATCCTAATTTTAATAATCGCGGCGCGGTGATCCCCATTACTTCCGCAGCTTCTTCCGCTTTAGTTGCACTTTTCCATAAAATGGTCGCACAGCCTTCTGGGGAAATAGTCGCATAATACGCATACTGCAACATAATTGTCTTATCCCCTACACCTATCCCTAATGCGCCGCCTGAACATCCTTCACCAATGACTACACACAATATTGGCACGGCTAATTGCGAAAATTCTAATAGATTACGTGCAATGGCTTCACTTTGGCCGCGTGCTTCTGCACCCACTCCGGGATAGGCACCCGGGGTATCAATTAAGGTAATAATCGGGACACGAAATTTTTCAGCCAGCTTTGCAATACGAAGCGCCTTTCGATACCCTTCCGGGTGCATCATGCCAAAATTACGCAATACTTTTTCTTTGGTATCCCGCCCTTTTTGTTGGCCAATGATCATCACAGGCTCACCCCCTAAACGAGCCAAACCCGTTACCAATGCTTTATCATCGGAATAGGCTCGATCGCCATGTAACTCTTCAAAATCGGTAAAGATCCTGGAAATATAATCTAGGGTATAAGGTCTTTGAGGATGACGGGCTAATTGCACAGTCTGCCAAGCTGTTAGGGTTTTAAAAATGGATCCCGTCAGATCTCGACTTTTGCCTTCTAGCCTGCCAATTTCTTCTTGGATATTAATAACACTGTCTGTTCCTACCAAGCGCAGCTCTTCGATCTTGGCTTCTAGCTCCGCAATCGGTCGTTCAAACTCTAAGTAGTTAGTAATTAAACTCATTAAGTAACTCAAATCAGAAAGATAATCTTAATACTTTCCAAGACTACCGAAAAAGAGCGATTTATACAATCCTATTGATTCTTGGGTCTTAGGCTTTCTTGTAATTGAGCGCTTACCAGTTGTTGTACTGGGATCAACGTCTGTTTTTCCTTTTTCAATTTATCCCACCAAGTTAATACCGCCATACCAATAACTTTCGCAGCTGGTTTGCGGTAATGTTCTTCATAATTTTTTGGGGTATCAT
>JBEICO010000172.1:0-2702 GCA_040383965.1 Francisellaceae bacterium | reverse complement strand
TTGTTAAATTAACCAAAGATGAACGTCACTATATTTATTAGGGACTATATCAAAAGCGAAATCGTCTGATAAAAATTAAATATCTAAATTCCCTACCAATAGTGCATTGGTTTCAATAAAATCTCTGCGGCTTTCAACATTATCGCCCATAAGACAAGTAAAAATTTGATCTGCGGCTACAGCATCATCAATTTTTACGACTAACATGCGGCGAATACCAGGATCCATGGTGGTTTCCCAAAGTTGATCCGGGTTCATTTCACCTAATCCTTTATAGCGCTGGATCTGTTGGCCTTTCTTGGCCTCTTCCATTAACCATGCCAAAGCTTCTTTAAACCCAGTCACAAAAGCTTTTTTCTCTGCTCTTTCAACAAAAGCACCAACTTCAAGCAGATCTCGAACATCATCTCCTAATGAAACCAACGCTTGGTAATCATGAGAGGAAAAAAGCTCATAAGAAAAACGATGCACGCTCTCTACACCATGTGAAATCATGTGTAATGTTGGAACATAAACTTTTCGTTCTTTATCCTCGGATAATTCTAATTTAAAAAATGTTCCATTCTTAGCAAATCGATTTAATTGTTGCTGGAAATCTACTAACCAAGCTTCCATCCCTGCCGAGCTGTGTAAATCTGCAAGGTATATTTTTTTAGTATAAATCAACGCTTCTAGTGCTACCTCAGGGAATCGATGAGAAAGTCGTGTAATAATATCCATAACGCTTAGATACTGTTTAGCCAAACGTTCTAATCTGGCACCAGAAATAGGAGGCGCATCAGGATTCACAAATAATTTTGCATCTTCTAACGCGATGCGGATCAAATATTCATTCAGATCTTTGTCGTCTTTAACATACTGGATCTGCTTCCCTCTTTTCACTCGATACAAAGGAGGCTGTGCAATAAAAACATGTCCTCGCTCAATGAGTTCGGGCATTTGCCTATAAAAAAACGTTAATAATAAGGTGCGTATGTGTGAACCATCCACATCCGCATCGGTCATGATAATGATGCTGTGATATCTTAATTTTTCTGGGGTATAGTCCTCGCGACCAATACCGCATCCCAAAGCCGTAATTAAAGTCCCCACTTCAACAGAAGAAATCATTCTATCAAATCGTGCTTTTTCAACATTTAAAATTTTACCTTTAAGAGGCAGAATGGCTTGGGTACGGCGATCCCGCGCCTGTTTAGCAGAGCCCCCTGCCGACTCTCCCTCAACAATATACAATTCTGAAAGTGCCGGATCTTTTTCTTGGCAATCGGCTAATTTTCCAGGCAAGCCCGCAATATCCAGCGCCCCTTTTCTTCGAGTCATTTCCCGTGCTTTTCGCGCAGCTTCTCTGGCACGTGCTGCATCAATAATTTTTGCTGCAATCGCTTTCGCTGCTGCTGGATTTTCTAATAAATATTCTTGGAATTTTTCTCCCATCGCAGATTCCACCGCAGGTCTTACTTCAGATGACACCAATTTATCTTTGGTTTGCGATGAAAATTTTGGATCCTGAACCTTAACAGAGAGTACTGCAGTTAACCCTTCTCTGGCATCATCTCCCGTCGTTGTTACCTTAGATTTTTTCAGATATCCTTCTTGTTCTAAATAAGTGTTTAACGTGCGAGTTAGTGCTGCTCTAAATCCTGCTAAGTGGGTACCGCCATCGCGTTGTGGAATATTATTGGTATAACAAAAAATATTTTCTTGATACGTATCATTCCACTGCAAAGCTACTTCAACGACGATATCCTGTCGTTCAGTTGAAAAATAAAATACCTGAGAATGAACCGTCTCTTTGTTTTTATTCAAATGTTGCACAAATGCTTCAATGCCACCTTCATAAGCAAAAATATCTTCTTTATTGGTTCGCTCGTCAATCAAGTGGATCTTAACACCTGAATTTAAGAAGGATAATTCGCGTAAACGTTTTGCTAGAATATCGTACCCAAACTTAATACTGGTGAAAATGCTATCAGAAGGTTTAAAGTGAATTTCGGTTCCCGTTGCATCCGTCTCTCCCACATGTGCTAAAGGTGCTTGAGGTTCCCCTAAACAATAGATTTGCTCATAAACTTTTCCATCACGACGAATACGAAGATTTAATACTTCTGAAAGCGCGTTTACAACCGAAACGCCAACGCCATGTAGTCCACCAGAAACTTTATAAGAATTAGCATCGAATTTACCACCCGCATGCAATATAGTCATAATCACTTCCGCAGCAGAGCGACCTTCTTCTTCATGGATATCAACCGGGATCCCACGCCCATCATCTTTGACAGTTATCGATTCATCTGTATGTATGGTCACCGTAATGGCACTACAATGGCCCGCTAAAGCCTCATCAATAGAATTATCCACCACTTCAAACACCATATGGTGCAACCCAGTGCCATCGTCCGTATCACCAATATACATACCAGGGCGCTTACGAACCGCATCAAGGCCTTTTAAAACCTTAATATTGGTCGAATCGTACGTATTTTCTGTTGGGATAGGATTGCTCATTAAATCTGCCTTAAAATCTACTATAAATCTTCGTAATTATCGCATTTTTATAGAAAAATAGCTAGTTTTAGGTTAATTTCAAAGCACCTGCAGGACTGTATTTAAAATTAGTTTAATGTACACTTAATTTATAGATTATAATGGCACCGAATTTGAATAAACTCTCTCAATTTAAGGGAAAAATAAATGAGTGCAAC
>JBEICO010000171.1:0-2738 GCA_040383965.1 Francisellaceae bacterium | reverse complement strand
TGCTTTCCTGCATAGATTGTTAAGTTATCTGATGCTTGGAAAATATCTGAGTCTAACAAGTTATTAGCAGAGAAAGGCTCAAAACCAAAAGATGTCAATGAGTTGTTATTGTTATTTCCAATATCTACCGTAGGGAATGGTGTATTATTTACTGGAGACTCACGGAAATCACGCATCTGTGTATAACCAACTGTTAAATTGTTAGCAACTGTAGAAGAGAACGTTGAGTTCAATTCTGCGATATACGAATCCAAGTTGTTATTGATTCGGTATAGAGAACCTTGGAAAGGTAATACGTTTGCAGAAGGGTTACGACCACCAGTTAAAGATCCTGATGATGATGGAGGAATGTCAGCATATGAACGTAAATAGTTATACTTTAAGTTAAACTTGTGCTTATCTGAAATATTCCAGTCTAAACGAACATTCGCTTTTTGTGAATAATTAATTCTATCCCAGTTTTCATATGCACCTGGATCATAATTGAACTTAGATTTCAAAATGCTTTTGATACTTTCTAATTGATCAACTGTTGCAATAGATTGGTTAGCTGCTGTAGAACCTGGACGTCTTGCAATGAAGTTAGAACCCGGCTGAGTTTGTAATTCTTGCTCAAACGATCCAAAAACAAATAATTTGTTCTTGATGATTGCACCACCGACACGACCACCAAATTGTCCTCTTTGGAACTTACCATATTGACTTACCGCATCACCAATCTTATTACCTACTTGGTTTTCATTTGTACCAAAATAATATGCTGATCCAGTCCAGTCATTCGTACCAGACTTCGTTACAACGTTGATGTTAGCACCTGTAGCCATACCTTGACGTACGTCATAAGGAGCAATTAACACTTGGAATTGATCAATCGCATCGACAGAAATAGGGGATGCTCCTGCTTGACCACCAATCGTAGGAGATAAAGCGAAGGCATTATTAAAAAAGGCTCCATCTACTGTAACGTTGTTAAACAATGCGTTTCGACCTGCAAAGCTCAATCCGTTTGCACGTGGATCTAAACGAGCGAAATCACCTAACGAACGATTTAACGTTGGTAAAGTAGTGATTGAGCTGTTAGAAACGGTAGTAGCAGCACCCGTACGACCTGAGTTAATCACAGAGGAACGAGACGCAACAACCTTCACTTCTTCTAGTTGAGCTTGGTTTAATTCTAATTTGAAGTTTTGACGAAGTTCTGAAGCTAACGTCAATGAGATACCTGATTGAACAGACTCTTTGTAACCTACGAAAGAAACAGTCACTTTGTAAGGACCACCCACACGCATGTTAACGATGTTGTAACGACCATCTCCACGAGTGGATGCACCGTAACGAGAACCAGTAGGTTCGTGAATTGCGATTACCGTAGCACCGGGTAATCCTTCACCTTTTTCATCCACAACAGTACCCGACAAAGCGGATGTTGTAGACCCCTGAGCAAAGGCTTGCCCAACAGGTAGTGCCATCATAAGAGCAAAAAACGCACCTAGTAACACTGATTTAGTAATAAACCTTCTCTGCATAAATTTGGAATTTAGTTATATAATAATTTGAGAAATGATAACACAAAATAAACGAGAAAAATCAAATACTCCAAAATAACTTAAAAAAGTATTTTAACCAAAAATGGGGTAATTCGTTGATATTTAGGACTAATCTTGAAAAAACCTGCAATATCCTAACAGTAGCAGCCTCTTATAGTCCTATCATCAGCAATTATTTAACAGAAACTTAATTTTTAATTATTTTAAGAATAATTTTGCAACCTAATTATTCCAGATGTCAGAAAATATCAAATTAACTTCTTTTAGCCACGGCGCAGGTTGCGGGTGTAAAATATCCCCACAGATTTTGGATAAAATCCTCAAATCTGATAAACCGAAAGCCTCGCATCCCCTCTTATTAGTCGGAAACGAGAGTCGAGATGATGCGGCGGTGTTTGATTGGCAGAATGGAGAGGCAGTAATTTCTACTACGGATTTCTTCATGCCCATCGTGGATGACCCTTTTGATTTTGGGAAAATTGCGGCGACAAATGCCATTTCAGATATTTATGCCATGGGCGGAAGTCCTATGATGGCCATTGCAATTCTAGGCTGGCCGATTGATAAATTAGCCCCAGAAGTTGCGGCCCAAGTTTTAGAAGGTGGACGAGCGGCGTGTGCAGAGGCAGGAATTCCGTTAGCGGGTGGACATTCGATTGATTCTCCTGAACCAATTTTCGGTCTTGCTGTCACTGGAAAAGTGCGCAAAGTACATTTAAAACAAAACGATACGGCTACAAAAGGCTGTATGCTCTATTTAACGAAGCCTCTTGGGGTAGGAATTTTATCAACAGGCCAAAAACGAGGCATCGTTAGTCCTGCCGATTTAGCCCGAGCAGTGAAGCAGATGAGTACCTTGAACAGCTTTGGAGAAAAACTAGGCCCTTTAGCCTATGTTAAGTCTCTAACGGATGTGACGGGTTTCGGACTGTTTGGACATTTAGTAGAAATGGCGGATGGTTCAGGACTAAGTGCTAAAATCGCCTTCGAAAACTTACCATTGCTACCGAATATAGATCATTATTTAGACCAAAAGTGCTTTCCAGGAGGCACCGCGCGCAATTTAGCGAGTTATGGCGAGCGCCTGAGCGAGGATATTTCTGAGCGCCAACGCTATATTGGGGCTGATCCACAGACATCTGGCGGACTATTAATCTCGGTAGAAGCGGAACATACAGCTGAATTCGAAGC
>JBEICO010000170.1:0-2760 GCA_040383965.1 Francisellaceae bacterium | reverse complement strand
AGGAGGCGCCTAACTATATGGCGTCAAAAGGTTGGCTGATTTTGGAACATGGCTGTCTTCAAGCGAATGAAGTACGCGTGTCGATGTTAACTTGTGGATTAACTGAAATCCAAACCTTCAAAGATCTGGCAGGATTAGACAGAATTAGCATAGGCCAAAAGCGGTAATTTAAAAGAAATTTAAGTTTTAAGATTTATGAGTCGATACAGACATTGAGTTGCTGAAAGGATCAAATCGCTGTAAGGAGAGGATAATGAAAACGTTATTAAAGAATTTAGTGGTGATAGGCACTGTGGTAGCAGCAGGTGGTACCAATGCGGATATATTAGATACCTTTAATGCATATGCGGGAGCAGATGTAACCCAAGCGCGTAGCAAAGGCAGAAATGATTGGGCACAAGTTTTACCCAGAGATTTTATAGGTGGAAGCCTGTATGTAGGAACCCGATTTCATGAATTTTTTTCGCTTGAAGCAGGCTATGATGGCACCAGAACTCAAAAGAAAGATTGGACGATGGTTTCAGGCAATGCATTTTTTGGCGGACAAATTCCCGCAGGTCAAACCTTGTCGGGTACCACTAAAGTTAAGAAATCCGGTGGGCATTTAGATCTAAATGGTTATTTGCCTGTATCAGAATATGCTTCATTAATTGCGACCGTGGGTATAGGCTGGGTGCAAGCTAAAGTAGAATCGAGCTTCAACATATTGCCGGGAACTATGACTACGGCTTCAGCATTATCCTCAGTTTCTGGTAAAGGTCGCGCAGTTGCTCGTGCCGGCGTTGGGGCGCATTATATGGTGACTGAAGATGTGGGTGTTCGTGCAAAAATCAGTTGGGATAGCACAACAACTTTACGCTTCAAAGGAAATGCTTTGTTTAGCAGCTTAGGATATGATCAAAAACCTTATAAGGGCACAACGACATTTTCATTAGGTGCCTTTGTAAAATTTTAGTGGATTTTTTATAGCATTTTCGTCAAGAAAATGGCATTTTAGGAAAAAGAGTTAAAGGTTTTTGTTAAGCAGACCGACAGAATTGACATAGGGCAATCTTTTATATAAGTCACTGTCGAGCACTTGACACGTATTTGAAAAGCTTATAGATTGCACCATCAAGCGGATTGAATGGTTGTTTGTTTGTCGGTTAACGTTTAGAGAGGATAGAATGAATCGATTTGTAAAAGGCTTAAGTTTGGCGACACTTCTGTTGAATACAGGTATGGTGTTTGCGAACACGGCTTCAAACGACGACACTAGTCCTTACATTGGTGCGGATTATTATCAACCTTGGATGAAAGGGAGTAGGGATTGGAATAATATTTTTCCTACAACATTTCCAGGTTTTTCATTTTATCTCGGTACAAAATTCCATCCTAACTTTGGTTTGGAAGTTGGTTATGATGGTTCGGTAAACAAGAAAAAGGAATGGAGTTTACCCGCAGGGACGGCTTTTTTTGGCCAAACTGTTGGGACAAGTATTGCAGGGACAACAAAAATTAGACGATCTGGTGGGCATTTTGATGTACTGATGTATTTGCCTATTGTTGAAACCCTAGAATTTATGGGTTCAATTGGGTTTGGTTGGTTGCAACCCAAGATCAAAACGACCTTTAGCGCAGCCCCAGGAGCATCCAGTCTCAGTTCGGCTTTGGCCTCTGTATCTGGAGAAGGACGAGGATTACTCCGAATTGGTCTGGGATTGAGCTATATGGCAACCGATATGGTTGGCTTTAGGGCAAAAGTAGGTTGGGAGAGTACTTCAACACTTCGTGTTAAAGGTAATCAAGCTTTTGCCGACGCAGGGTTAATTCCCAAAGCGTTTAAAGGGTCAACAGCGATGTCAGTTGGTGCTTTTGTTAAGTTTTAAACGGCTTTAAGATGCATCTTATTAACGTTAATTGAGAGGATGAAAAAATGAAACATGTAATGAAAACTTTAGTTGTTGCGGGGGCTATGATTGCAGCAGGTAGTGCGGCTGCAGATCTAAGCGATGTTCGGTATACCGTTGGTGCTGATTTCGTTCAATCTTGGATGGATGGAAAAGGTAACAGCGCGCAGTTAAGTGGTAACACAGTTGGTGGCGCTGCTACTAGCTTTAAAAATGTATTGCCAAAATCCTATCAAGGTGGCGCACTGTATTTAGGCGCTCGCTTTATGGAAAATTTTGGAGTAGAGCTAGGTGGTGATATGTCTGCCCGTAAAAAGAAAGACTGGACGCAAGCTGCTATAACAAATGGTGCTGCTGCAGTTGCTACCGGAACCAGCAAGATCCGACGTACGGGTTACCATTTTGATTTAGTTGGCTTTTTACCCGTTGCAGATTGCATGGATTTATTTGCATCTTTAGGGTATGGCTTTGTTAAAGCTAAATTAGATATTACAGCAACTGGTGCTACGGTTAATAATGCCGCTGCTGTAGCAGCAATGAATGCGACCAAAGCTAAAGGCAAAGGCGTGTTCCGTTTAGGCGTTGGCGCAAGCTGGATGTTTACCGATATGTTTGGTTTAAGAGCCAAATTAAATTGGGAAGATACTTCCAGATTACGTATCAATGAACCTGCAGTGGTTGGTGTTTCTAACGCGACTAGCAGCAAAGCGTTTAAAGATACCACTTCATTATCTCTTGGTGTGTTTGCTAAATTTTAATTTAACAAATTGCATTAAAGCTTGAATTCGTCTATAAAACTGGCTTAGGGTTTTGTCCTCTAAGCCAGTTTTTTTTTTGAAAGGGAATAAGGGGCAGGGAATGAGAGTCACTT
>JBEICO010000169.1:0-2785 GCA_040383965.1 Francisellaceae bacterium | reverse complement strand
TGACATACTCTTTAACATTAATAAAAAAAATGGTGAATACCTTACTTAAGTGACTGTTTCGTCAATATTTAGTCGTACTTAGTGGGTAAGCTTTCCTTGACAGATAGAGGTCAGGTTACTAAAGTATAGATATGTGGGGAATTATGGGATAAAGTGGGGAAAATTTTTTGGGAGTTGTAAGTTGTGTTTCGAGGGGTAAATTCAATTCATATCGATGACAAAGGTCGTATGGCTATGCCCACTCGATATCGTAATCGTTTACAAACCGAAGCCCAAGGAAACTTAATTATAACCATAGATACCGAAGAGCGTTGTTTATTACTGTATCCATTACCCGATTGGGAAATTATTGAAAAGAAGATTGAAGCATTGCCGAGTTTTAACGCAATGGCACGTCGCATTCAAAGACTTTTGATTGGCCATGCCACCGAAGTGGAATTAGATAGCCATGGAAGAATTTTATTGCCTCCTCCCTTAAGGGAGTATGCTTGTTTGCAAAAAAATATCATGTTAGTTGGACAAGGTAAGAAGTTTGAAATTTGGGACGAGCTTAGCTGGCAAGAGACTCGTGAGGATTGGATTAAGCAAGGATTAGGATCCGGTGGGCCATTACCCCCGGAATTAGAGGTACTGTCATTGTGATTAGTCTTAGGAAAATTGAAATGGAACCCATGGAACACCAAAGCGTCTTGTTGCAGGAGGTTATACAGGGATTAAATATTCAGCCTGAGGGAATTTATATTGACGCAACTTTTGGGCGTGGGGGACACGCCAATGCCATTTTGAAAAAACTGAAAAGCCAAGGTCGTTTATTAGTATTAGACAAAGATCCGGAAGCCATCTTGGTTGCCAATGAAATTAGCCGCTTGGACAAAAGAGTGATTAGCCGGCAGGCGTCATTTGCAAATTTATTTGCCATTTGTGAGGCAGAAGGCATTGTGGGTAAAGTGAATGGAATTCTAATGGATTTGGGCGTTTCATCTCCGCAATTAGATACGGCTGAGAGAGGCTTTAGTTTTAGATTAGATGGGCCTTTAGATATGCGTATGGATCCCACAGCAGGGATTTCAGCTGCCGAGTGGATAAATCAAGCAGAAGAATCTGAGATCCGTATGGTGCTAAAAACCTTTGGTGAAGAACGATTTCATCGGAGAATTGCAAGAGCGATTACCAATGCGCGAATGGAGAGTCCTATTACGACCACGGCTAAGCTTGCAGAAATTGTTAAAAAGGCGAATCCAGCTTGGGAAAAAAACAAACACCCGGCCACTCGAAGTTTTCAGGCAATTCGTATTTTTGTGAATCATGAGTTGGATGAACTTGCCATGGGTTTAGATCAAGCTTTGGACGTTCTTGCGTTAGAAGGCCGTTTAGCGGTAATTAGCTTTCATTCTTTGGAAGACCGAATCGTAAAACGTTTTATTCAAAAACAGGAAAAAGGGGATGAATATCCGGTGGGATTACCCATCTTGGCAAAGGATTTAAATCAAAAATTGAAACGAGTGGGTCGTAAAATTAAACCCTCTTTAAAAGAGATTTCCCAGAATTCCAGGGCTCGTAGCGCTGTGTTACGATTAGCAGAAAAAATTGGGGTATCCAAATGATGAATACTGAAGCATGCTCCTCGATTTGGTTTGACTTTGGGCTTATATCACAGTCTTTTAATCGACAGCTTTTAGGGTTGTTGTTACTGGGCGGATTGGTTTTGAGCTCAGCCATTGGGGTTGTTTATATAAAACATTTAAACCGAAGTCTCCATATTCAACTCCAGCAGTTGCAGGGTTTTCGGGATAAGTTACATATTGAATGGACACAATTGTTGTTAGAACAAGGGACATTGGGTTCTGATGTGCGAGTGGAGAAGATCGCACGAGAACAAATGGGGATGATTATTCCTTCTTCGAATCAGATTATAGTGATAAAACCATGAAATTTACCGGACGTTATTTGTTTATTGGGGTAGGGCTGTTAACAGTTGTTAGTGGCTTAGTGTGGCGAGTGGTTAACTTGCAGTTAGTCGATCAGAGTTTCCTACAAAACCAGGGAGATATTCGTGCTATTCGGGTAGTTGAAAACCCTGCATATCGCGGTATGTTAACCGATAGAAATGGAGAGCCTTTGGCAATCAGCACGCCGGTAAGTTCAGTATGGCTTAATCCTAAAGAAATTGATGCCGAACACCCGGCATTGGTTTCCTTAGCGGCCATTTTAGATCTTTCGGTAGAACAAATTTTGGATAAAGCACAAAGTCACCAAGGACGAGAATTCGTGTATTTGCAAAGGCATGTGACACCAGTGACTGCAGAGCAAATTAAAGCATTACAAATTGAAGGCGTTCACTTAAAGTCTGAATACAGACGCTATTATCCCGCTGGAGAAGTCACTTCGCATGTGGTTGGCTTTACGAATATGGATGATCAAGGGCAAGAAGGATTAGAGCTCGCATTGGATGAGCCATTACAAGGCATCAAAGGTAGTCAACGAGTGGTCAAAGATAGACGGGGTCGTTCTGTGCAGATTTTAGAAGGATTGCAAGAGACTCAACCGGGACAGGATGTTACCTTAAGTATTGATCAAAGGTTACAATATTTGGCATATAGAGAATTAAAAGCTGCAGTAGTCTCTAGTCAAGCCGTGGCAGGATCTGCTGTGGTATTAGATATTAAAACGGGTGAAGTGCTCGCCATGGTTAATCAACCCTCGTTTAATCCAAATACCCGTGTAAAGTTACGATCTGAAGGACAATATCGTAATCGAGCCGTAACCGATGTTTTTGAACCAGGTT
>JBEICO010000168.1:0-2867 GCA_040383965.1 Francisellaceae bacterium | reverse complement strand
GCTGCCATTGTCTGACCCTCTTGTTTAAACTTAAGATCAGTTTGCCAAACAGCGAGCAGCATTAAAAGGTGGGCAAAAACACTCGCTTACACTCCTCTTGCGTCCAGCTATCTTGAAAACGTTTCTTTATCAATTCCATTATCCGCAGCAACTACGCTCTTGTTTGTCAGCACTGTCTTGCTGCGATTTTGGAAGCCTATATCAGCTTATAATTCCAACCAAATCCTTTAATTCTTGAGAAGCAAGCTGCTTTTGTGTCTGCAAAGGCTGCTCATGGGGTTTATGGAAGTGCCAAGTTATTTCCGGGGGTGGTGTGGTTGCCACCATAATCGTATTTAGCTGTATTGCCAACAAAATTAAGCAAAGTACTAAAATAAATTGTATGTGACAACCTTTTATTCTTAGCATATTAAACACCTACCTTTTCACTGTCTTTGTATTTAACTACTTCCAAACGTTTTAATTGGATAATGATGTGTTCCAAGTCATTTTCTAGTGTATTAGCATAAGCTTCCTACTTTTTTGAGTTTGTAAGAGTTCTTTGTAATTGATCTTCTAACAGCTCAATTTTGTTTTGTAGGAATTGTAACTGAATGGAAGAATGGATTTGTTGTGCTTCTGTTGACATACTATTCTCCTTAAGGTTTTTGGATTCTTGTGTTTCGTTGCTACATAAGTCATACTATATTTGATTATCGTACATTAATCAAGTGGGGATACAACAAAAATGGAAAAAAAGTCTAAAGCAGGTGGTCATAGAGCAGGTTCCGGCCGCCCTAGAGGTACGGGTAAGTACGGAGAACGTACTTGTGCGATACGAGTGCCTGTTAGTTTGCTGCCCCAAGTTGAAGCGCTATTGGCTTGTAAAATGGATCCAGTTGTTCGTGAAAAACCAGTGGTTTTTGAAACACGATTTGATAATGTGTATGCCTACCCTATAAAGCAATCTCTGCTTTCACATGCTATGCCATTGTATGAAACACGTGTAGCTGCTGGATTCCCCTCCCCTGCAGATGATCACATTGAGCGTCATTTAGATTTAAATGAGCATTTGGTTGAGCGCCCTGCAGCTACATTCTTTGTTCGAGTTGAGGGGGACTCGATGATTAATGCTGGTATTCATGAAAATGATATTCTGATTGTGGATCGGTCAATTCAGGCTACCCATGGAAAGGTTGTTATTGCGGTACTAAATAGTGAGTTGACGGTAAAGCGCTGGGAATTACAGCAAGACCGCGTACGCTTAATTCCAGCAAACGACCGCTATCGTCCCATTGATATTACCGAAGAAATGGACTTTAGGATCTGGGGTGTGGTTGTGCATGTGATTCATTCTTTATAGAAATGAAAAACACAATTATAAAGCCTTAACTTTTGGTAATTCTGACCACTTGGTGGTGTAATTGGGAGAACGGCTAAGAGAGCGCATGAACCATTTTTTTTGAAACCCCTCGGATCCAAATCGGATCACTCCTCTCCCCATTCGTTTATTAACCGTATCTATTAAAGCCATTAGTTTGGTTGCCTTTTCATCTGATTTTGAAAAAAAATCAAATTGTGACATTTTTTGATCGGTTATTTCTGTTAAGATTACTCCGGCTTTTTTATAATAAGCATTGGGATCGTAAATTTTATTTAAGCCAGTGATGGCAGCTTTTAGAAACTCAATTGTATTTTGAGAGGGAATGGGCAACTTTAGGGTTATTCCCGCATGGTGGTTTTGCGGATCTTTAAAACGATTTGTTTGTAAAAAGATCTGAATGGACTTGGCAACAGAATTTTGATCCCGTAACTTTTCTAAAGCTCGGGTGGTGTACAAAGACAGAGACTCTCTTAATTCTGATGGATCTGTTATGGTTTTTCCAAAGGATCGAGAAACAATAATTTGTTTTCTGGGCCTGGGGTTCCCCTCAATTTTCTGTACCGGGATCCCTTTTAATTCCAAAACTGTTGTGCCCAAAGTGATATTAAAGCGTTTTTGGATATAGAGTGGATCTTGTTCACTAAGTTGTTTGGCATTTTCAATCCCCAATTGGTTAAGCTGGTATGTCCAGCGTTGTCCAATCCCCCAGATTTCCGAGATATCGATTTTAGCCAAAAAATTGTGTTTACAATCACCTTCAATATTAAATACACCACCAGTTTTCTTTTGGTTTTTGGCAATATAATTGGCGGCTTTGGCAAGGGTTTTTGTTGATCCTATCCCTAAAGAAACAGGAATACCTGTCCACTTAAATACGGTTGCAACAATGTTTTTGCCTACTTCGTCTAGTTCTGAAGGATTAAAGCCGCTTAGATCTAAAAAAGCTTCATCAATAGAATAAATTTCGAGCGCAGGAACCAAAGCCTGTAGTGTGTCCATTACCCTTTTGGACAAATCACCATATAAAGTGTAATTAGAAGATAATATTTTCATATCATGTTGTTTAATAAGTTCTTTTATTTTAAACACAGGTATGCCCATTTTAATTTTAAGGGCTTTTGCTTCGTTAGATCGGCTGACAACACAGCCATCATTATTGGAAAGCACTAAAACCGGTTTTTGCTCGAGCTTAGGTTGAAATAGCCTTTCACAGGAGACATAAAAATTATTGCAATCTAACAACCCAAAAGTTGTCTTTTCTTCTTTTGGCATTTCAATCTCTGTTCGTTAATAATTATAGATAGATTTCGGTGTCTTATTTTAGTTTGGCAGAAAATTACAAGACTGCCAAGATATTCTTATTTAATGTAGCATTTGAATTCAATATTAAACGTGTCCTACCGGTGAGAAGGTGTGAAGCTAAAGGTTTAATTTGATAATTTGTCTCTAAGCTGAACTTTAATTTGTAAAGCAAGGAGATAACATGAGTAATGTAGTGCCCATT
>JBEICO010000167.1:0-2884 GCA_040383965.1 Francisellaceae bacterium | reverse complement strand
TGTCGGATCAGCTCTTTATTCATGATCCTAGATTCAATTGGTGATACAATTGGTCTTCTGGTTCCATAAAGGTACCGAAGACAGCTCTCTTCTGTAGCTTCGTGTCGCACGCCATGATAAAACACCAAAGGAAATATTAAAGGCAAGGTTTTACTTTCCGTTTGCTTAAGATGATCTGCCCAGATCTTCACTTTATAGTTCCAAAGCCTAAAGGGCATTAAAGGATCAATAGAACTTTGATGCTCAACCAGCAAATAAAGAATAGCTTTATCCGTTTGATTTTTGATGTCTACATGATACAAAACATCAGAACTAAATGCTCTGAGATCCTCATCAACATAGGAATTAGAACTAAGATTTAAAGTGGTTAAATCAACGAAATCCAACACTTGCTTTGGTAAATAGTGTTCAAAAAAATTTCGAGCGACTCTAACATCTGAAATGGCATTCTTAAAAGTCTTATCATGAATGGCATGAATATCTGTCATTCATAAAAATTACCACAACTCTTTTAATAGATAAATCCGATATTTAGCGTAGTATTTTTTTAGACAGTGTTTTCTTTCAAATGACCATTATGCAATATATAGATTTTATCCATTTTTTTAGCCAGTTCATAATCGTGGGTTACAATGATAAGGCTGGTGTGGTTAGATCGATTCAAATCCCGCATGAGATCAAAAACTTGTAGGGCTGTTTCATCATCCAAGTTCCCCGTAGGTTCATCGGCCAGCACACATTCTGGATCATTTACCAAAGCTCTAGCAATCGCTACACGTTGACGCTCCCCACCAGATAATTCACCGGGACGGTGATGGAGTCTAGATCCCAACCCTACTTGATACAGCATTTCTTTGGCGCGTTTTTCTGCTACATCTGTTTCAAGTTCTGCAATTAAAAGTGGCATGGCAACATTTTCAAGCGCCGTAAATTCTGGCAATAAATGGTGCATTTGGTAAATAAATCCCATAGATTCATTGCGGATCCGTTCCAAATGTTGTTCACTGGATTTATGCAAATGTCGATTGTTGATCCACACTTCTCCGGTACTTGGAGAATCTAAACCACCCAATACTTGTAATAAAGTCGTTTTTCCAGAACCCGAACGCCCCATAATTGCAATTTGTTCACCGCGCTCTACCTTTAAAGATACTCCAATTAAGACTTTTACCAAGGAGGATCCATCTTGGTATTCTTTAAACACATTTCGACATTCTAGGACCGGAAATTCTGAGGTTTTGCTTTTATTCATAGCGTAAGGCCTCGGCAGGTTGAATACTCGCAGCACGCCAGGCCGGATATAAGGTTGCAATGAAACACATCACAAGTGCCAATAACGAAATGTATACTACATCCTCGGTATGTACCTCAGAAGGTAGGAATCCAATTAGATAAACATCTTTAGCCACTAATTCTACATTAAAGATGGATTGGATCTTATCCACCCATCCACTCACATTCAACGCGAGGAATAAGCCAAAAATAACGCCTAAGACAGTTCCCAAGGCACCAATGATGCCCCCTTGAGCAATAAAAATACCCATCACGGTGTTGCGACTAGCCCCTAAGGTCCTTAAAATCGCAATATCCGATCGCTTATCGGTTACCATCATCACCAAACTGGATACTAAATTAAAGGCTGCTACTGCAATGATCAATAACAAAATAAACATCATCACTGTTTTTTGGATCTGTAATGCCTTGAAGAAACTTCCAAAATCCTGTGTCCAATCCACTACCCAATAATTATCTCTTAATTCACGATAAAGATCTCGCGCAATAAGGGGTGCTTCCAATTCATCCGCAACCTTTAACTGAATACCACTAACCGCTCCATGCATTCTAAATAATTTATCGGCGTCTTTTAGATCAATAAATACTTGTTTGTCGTCGTATAAATCCCCTATCTCAAAAATTCCCACTACGGTAAAGCGTTTGATCCGTGGTAATAGTCCCGCAGGAGTCACAGAAGCATCTGGGGATATTAAACTAACTTTGTCGCCAACTGTTACGCCAAAATTATTGGCCAAAGTTCGTCCCAAGACAATCCCAAATTCCCCAGACTTTAAATTCTTTAAATCGCCTTTCTTTAAATGATTCGCTAAAGGAAATACTTGGTTAATATTCTTAGGATCAATCCCCCGCACCATTACGCCTTGAACTCGTCCCGTGCTGAGATCAGACAACATGCCTTGGCTAAAAATAAAAGGCGAAGCACCCATCACTTTGGGAAACTCTTTTAAGGATTTAACGAGTGGCTTCCACTCCTTTAATGGCTCACCAATTTGCCCCACAGTAATATGTGGAGTACCGCTTAGCATTTGGGTACGTATTTCACGGTTAAAGCCGTTCATGACCGAAAGAACTGCAATTAATACCCCTACCCCTAAGGCAATCCCTAAAACAGAAGTAAGAGAAATAAACGAAATAAAATGATTTTTCCGTTTAACACGGGTATATCGATATCCAATAAAGGCAAATAACGGTTGAAACATCTATAGTTAATTAACCAAATTTGTGAATTAAAACAAGCAGTTACAATTTATCTTATAACATTATTGGGTTAACAGCGAATAAAAAAATGCGTGGCAACTGTTCCGTTTCCCCCTCTCCCAATTTTGGGAGAGGATGGCGCTAAGCGCCGGGTGTGGGTTAAATTGAAAAGGTGTCAGACCCCTTTTTTAACCACGAAGGGAAAATTTTTGACCGTTCTCTCTTTTCTGATTTCTTTCAGTTGTTCTTTCAATTTGCTTCTGAATGAAATTACTAAAATCATCGGTCACGAAGGGAAAATTTTTGACCGTTCTCTCTTTTCTGATTTCTTTCAGTTGTTCTTTCAATTTGCTTCTGAATGAAATTACTAAAATCATCCGTTAAGAGATTG
>JBEICO010000166.1:0-2892 GCA_040383965.1 Francisellaceae bacterium | reverse complement strand
TGAAATTTCTACATTGGGCAGTACAATATTCAGCCCTACGCTAAAAGACTTGCCTTTATAAGCGCCTTTGTTTAAGGCTTCCATGGTACCTGGGCCCCCTCCAGTGACAACAGAATACCCGGAATCCGATAATATCTGGCCAATAGATTCAGCCAGTAGATAATAAGGATCCCCCGGTTTTGTCCTGGCAGAGCCAAATACGCTCACAGAAGGTTTGATATGAATAAGACGCTCGTATCCCTCTACAAATTCAGCCATGACTTGAAATATCTTCCAGGATTCTCGGGAAAGAGCAGAGTCGTTTACTTGGGGTATGGTTGGTCTTGGATCATTGGTCGGTGTATTCATATTGTCTCCCGGTTTATACTTAATATAGCATGTACCAAAGGACTGGAAATATCTTTAAGTAGGTCAATTTACTTTTTAACATACGGACATGAGTAAAAAGGATTAAATTTAATGATTATAGCTGCAAGGGTCAAACACTTTTTAGACAGTCATCAGGTGAATTACAGAGTATTTATGCATGAGCGAACCTATTCCTTGGAAGAATCTGTTCGGATGCTTAGAATACCGTCTAAACAAGTTTTACAGGGTATTTTGTTAGAGGATAAATTAGGAGTTGCTTTAGCAGTATTGCCTTTAGATCAAGCAATGGACTTAGTGGTATTTTCTAAAAAAACGGGGCGAACCTGGAAAGTAGTAGAAGAAAGAGAGGTAGATAAATTTTTTGATGATTGTGAACCTGGATCACACCCTCCTCTAGGTAAGGCCTATGATATTTCCGTCATGTTGGATAAAAGTGTCGAAAACTTAGAAACGGTTTATCTTGAAGCAGGGTGTCATACGGCTTTAATTCAATTATCTAAGGATGACTTTCGATTTTTGATGGAAGGGACGCCGTCTATTTCTTTTGCAATCCCTAAAAATGAAAGTGAGGGATTGTCGATTTGCCTTAAGAGTCCGCATGAAATAAAAGTAGATTTTCCAGCCTTGCCGTTGATTGCGCGTCAGATCTTAGAAATTGCACATTCCACTTCTGATGAGGCTGTTTCAACATTATCTAATTTAATATCAAATGACGAAGTTATTCGAACTCATATCCTGGGATGCGTGCATCACTTTTTAAAAGAAGGAGATACGGTGGCAAAGGATGATGAGCTAGAAGAGATCATCAACAATATCTTAGGATTTAATACCGTAAGCCATATTGCTGTTGGGGTGACGGCTGGAAGAGCGTTTCAGATCTTGGAAGAGGGACCGCTAGGATTATATTCCTTTTGGAGACACGCTGTGCATGCTGCCACCTTAGCTAAAAAGATTGCAGAACGAATTCCCTCCGAGTATTGTATCGATCAACAATTTTGTTACTTAGCAGGTTTTTTTCATAACTTTGGTTATTTATTATTGGGGCATTTATTTCCTCCGGAATTTAGGCTTTTAAATCGATGGTTATTGTTGCATCCTAAAACAGCGGTGGAAGTTCTTGAAAAACGCTTGGTAGGAATGGGGAAAGCCATGGCGATCATTGGCAATGGACATGCGCGCTTAGGCGGGTGGCTCATGCAACACTGGGGAATGCCAGAAGTGATTGTGACCACAACCCAGTATCACCATACGCCCAACTATCAAGGTGCCTTTTCGAACTATGTGATGTTGATCCAATTAACAAACCAATTATTAAGGGCGATTGGGTTAGGGGATGGCCAAAGTGGTAAAGTAAAACCTGAAATGTACCAAGCCTTAGGATTAACACCTGCTATCGTAGAGGAATGTGTGGAAAGTGTACAAAGTGATATGAAAGTGTTAGATCAGATGGCGATGGCTTTGGCTAATTAAGTTACTGCTGCTTTTGTTTGATAATAGGGGGTAAAGATGCGGATGATATTGTTAGGCGCTCCAGGTGCTGGAAAGGGAACTCAAGCGGAGTTTTTATGCAAGGAATATGGTATTCAGAAAATTTCCTCTGGAGATATGTTACGCGCAGAAGTAGCCTCAAACTCACCAATAGGTCAATCGATTAAAGATATCATGAAATCTGGGCAATTGGTTCCAGACAAAACCATCATCAAATTGATTAAAGATCGATTACATGAACCGAAATATGAGAAGGGATTTTTATTGGATGGGTTCCCAAGAACCGTTGCACAAGCAGAAGCCTTGCGGCAAGAAGGTGTTGGAATAGAGTACGTCGTGTATATTAACGTTCCAGACACAGAAATAATATCTCGCTTAAGTGGTAGAAGGGTTCACCCAGCATCTGGTAGAACCTATCATGTTAAATTTAATCCCCCCCAGAATCCCGATCTAGATGATGTTACGGGGGAATCCTTGCAGCAGCGGGAGGATGATAAAGAAGACGTTATTCGAAATAGATTAAAAGTGTATCACCATGAGACCTCGCCATTAATAGACTGGTATCAGGGAACGTCTAATATAAAATTTGTGGAAATTGATGCTGAAAACAAGGGTATTTTAGAGATAGGGAAAGAGATTTTGAATGCTGTTTCAGGGAAAAGTGAGACAGGAAGTTCTAGGGGATTGGCATGACAGTTAAGGTATTAACAGAAGAGAATTTTGACCAAACGGTTGCTGAGGCAGAGACAGTGTTGGTAGATTTTTGGGCAGAGTGGTGTGGTCCTTGTCGAGCCTTTAGTGAAGTCTACCAGGGGTTTGCAATGCGTTACCCCGATATGGTTTTTGGGAAAGTGAATATTGAAGAAGAACTCCAATTGGCCAAAGATTTTAAGGTTAGATCCATTCCGATGTTAATTATATTTCGGGGTGGAGTCGTAGTTTATGCAAATGCTGGAGCGCTCTCTGAATCGGCATTAGAAGAAGTTATTCATAAAGCTAAGGCATTGGATTTAAAAGAAATTCAAACAAGTGCCG
>JBEICO010000165.1:0-2935 GCA_040383965.1 Francisellaceae bacterium | reverse complement strand
CGGCAATGGCCCAAGGCTGACGACCATATTCAGCAACCACCCAACCTGCTTCTGCGGCAATCCAAGGTAAAGGGATGCTATACAACGCAAACTTTAGCAACCAACGTTTATTTTCCACATTGCGTTTAGCATTGTAATAAAACGCCGCCATAAATAACACTAACATCAACAATCCGGCTCCTACCATGATTCTAAAAGCCCAAAATAAAGGCAAGCTTTTAGGAATACTACGCTCTGCCGCTATTTTAATTTGCGCCTTTGTTGCATCAACCACCATAGGAGTATAGCTTTTTAACAATAATCCGTATCCTAAATATTGTTTAAGATCTGAAAACTGCTCTTGGGTGGATGTGGATTTATCCCCATTACGAAGCTTTTGTAGCAATTCATACGCTTTTATGCCATGCGTGATTTTTTCTTCATTTTGTGTGATTAGATCTTTTAACCCTAAAATTGGAGTGTCGATTGAACGCGTCGCTATAAGACCTAAAGCATATGGAATTTTTAAAGCATATTCTGTTGTTTGAGTTTCATCATTAGGAAAGCCTATAACCGTAAAAGCAGCCGGTGGCGGCTCTGTTTCCCACATCCCTTCAATGGCGGCCAGTTTTACTTTTTGGATCTCACCCACGCTATAACCACTTGCATCTCCCAACACTAAGACCGAAAGTATCGAAGCCAAGCCAAATCCTGCTGCTACCGCAAAAGAACGCCTTGCAAAGGCAATGTCTCGGCCTTTTAGTAGGTAATAGCTACTTATTCCCAGCACAAAAATTGTCCCAGTAACATATCCTGCTGCAACGGTATGTACAAATTTAACTTGTGCCACAGGATTAAAAAATACCTCTGAAAGGCTCGAAAGTTCCATTCGCATGGTTTCAAAGTTAAAGTGCGTTCCCACAGGATATTGCATCCAAGCATTAGCAATTAAGATCCAAAGCGCTGATAGATTAGACCCTAATGCAACCAACCAAGTCACAGCTAAATGTTGAACTTTTGAGAGGCGATCCCACCCAAAGAAAAACAGCCCCACAAACGTAGATTCTAAGAAAAATGCCATTAAGCCTTCAATTGCAAGCGGCACTCCAAAGATATCTCCCACATAATGAGAGTAATAGGCCCAGTTTGTGCCAAATTGAAATTCAAGCGTAAGCCCCGTCGCAACGCCCATGGCAAAATTAATACCAAAGAGCTTGCCCCAATATCGCGTCATGTCTTTATAAATAACTTTACCCGTCATCACATAAACAGATTCCATAATGGCGAGCACAAAGGCTAACCCTAGGGTTAAAGGAACAAATAAAAAGTGATACAACGCCGTCAAAGCAAATTGTAAGCGGGAGAGATCAACTAAATTTTCATTTATCATGCATTTTCTCTAGTCCAAATACAGTTTCTGAAAAATTAAGGGATTTGTCGGGCGTTGCTTCAGAAAAACACAACCACCACACCAAGTAGAGCAGTATGCACTTCAATACTAAAATAACACCCAGTTCTTTTAAAAAAGAAACCTCTTTCATATCTTTTATCTTAATCTAAAAACCACCAGAAATGTAGATTTATCCGAATAACTTTTTTGAGTTGGGGCTATAGAGAAAGATAGAGAAAAATGATAAAGTTCCCCGTGGGGTTTATTGTGTTGATGATATTTCAAGAGGGGTATTTATGTTGAGTCATATGGGTTTGAAAATAGTGGTTTTATCCATCAGTTTGTTAGGTATGACAGGATCTGCATTGGCCTGTGCAGCCCATGAAGAGAAAGCTAATCGGCAAACTAATGTTGCTTTGGCAACTGGAACTGAAGCCCAAGTAGCAGAATCAAATGCACCTTCGTCTCCTGATCCAAGCCCGATTATTACTGCTAAACCTGAAGTTAAACCAGAAACGGCTGTCGTCAGTTCCAGTCCAGCGCCAAAGGCCAATCCCACTGTAATTGCTAATCCAAATGCAAAAATACAAGTTCTTGAGTTTGTGTTAACAAACCAGATCGTAAATCGTGAACCTAAAGACATTGTTGAAAGCTATCCTGCCGATAATCGCGTGGCATATGCGTTTGCAAGACTTAACTCTACTGAAAATGCCCAAGTCACTTTTTTGTGGTTTCAAGGAGATAAAGAGCATCGCCGTTTCACCACCAATGTACAACCTGTAAATAAATGGCGAACCAATGCCTCTATAAAAGTTAAGCCTGGTCAATGGAAAGTACAATTGCTTGCAGATGGCCAAGTGCTAGCTGAACGCGCTTTCACTGTACAATAAGCATTAACTAACGAGTACGTGATGAGCCTAGCGGTTGTAATATTGGCAGCAGGACGTGGGGTGAGGATGTGCTCAGATCTCCCCAAAGTTCTGCATCCTCTTGGGGGATGTTCGATCCTCGCTCGAATTCTCGCAACCGTTAGGGCTCTAAAACAAAAGCAAATCATTGTGGTTTATGGATATAAGGGCGAGCAATTAAAGCAAGCTTTTATCGAACAGCCTTCTCTCTTCTGGGTTGATCAAGGCAAAACGCTAGGCACCGGGCATGCCACATTACAAGCACTACCTGTAATCGTTGACGTTGCCAGAGTATTAATTTTATATGGCGATATTCCGTTAATCCGCAAAGAAACGCTAGAAAAATTATTAAATGCAACCTCCCAAAGTGCTATAGGCCTTATTACCGCATTTGTAGAAAACCCAACGGGGTTTGGCCGTATTGTTCGGGATCAAAACGGCAAACTTATAAAAATTGTTGAAGAAAAAGACGCAACGCTAGCTGAAAAAAAAATAACCGAAGTTAATACCGGTTTTTTTGTAGTGCCAAAATCCTATTTGCAAAAATGGTTGCCTAAATTGTCTAACCAAAATGCGCAGCAAGAATATCTGTTACCCGAAATTATCTCATTTGCAAAAGAAGAGGGGGTTGAGATAGAAACTATTTCTCCTGAATTTG
>JBEICO010000164.1:0-2959 GCA_040383965.1 Francisellaceae bacterium | reverse complement strand
GGGTAGTATGCCCGATACCATACCAATGTTAACAAACACATAAACAAACAAGGTTAAAATTAAGCTGCCTGCTAGCAAGCGACTAAAAGTATCTTGTGCTTGGACGCTGATATATAATCCTCGCATAATAACGCATAAGTATAAAACAAGCAAGATAAGACATCCTACTAACCCGAACTCTTCGCCAAAGACTGCAAAAATAAAATCGGTGGTTTTTTCAGGCAAAAATTCAAGATGGGATTGAGATCCATTTAACCATCCTTTACCGTATAGGCCACCAGAACCAAGCGCAATTTTCGATTGAATAATATGATATCCCGAGCCCAAAGGATCGCGTTCTGGATCTAGCAAAACTAAGATCCTTTGCCTTTGATAATCTCGTAAAAAGTACCACATAAGGGGTAAACTTACTGTAAAAAAACCTGTAAATGAAATAATCCATTGCCATTTGATCCCGGCAAAAAATATGACTAAAAATCCGCTGCTAATAATTAAAAGTGCAGTTCCAAGATCCGGTTGCTTCGCAATGAGAACTGCGGGCGTTAAGATCAAAATTAACGGGAGAATTAAGGTGATAGGTTTGGGCGGTAATAAATGGTTGTCAAAATATTTTGCAAGCATTAAGGGAACGGCGATTTTCATGAGCTCTGCTGGTTGGAAACGCACAAACCACAGGTCAAGCCAGCGTTGTGCCCCTTTACTAACGTGTCCAATGATGAGGACTGAAGCCAACATGAGAAGTGCCGCACAATATAACACCGGGGCTATGGATTTAAAAACTCTGGGGTGAATTTGCGCAATTCCAATCATCAATATCCCAGCAATAATCAAGCGAAACAGTTGTCGTTCAACTACGGCAACTTCTTGTTTAGCACTATAGAGGATAAAGAGCCCTAAGCCGCTAATAGCCATCACGCCAAGCAGCAAGGGCCAGTCTAGATGTATTTTAGTAAATAAATTGTGTTTTCGGTTAATCATCATTTATTCCATATCTTCCTGTCCACCGATTTCAGTTTCATCTTCCCCATCGATATCTAACGTTTTCTCAGATGGTTTTGAATTGAAAAAACTATCTAAGACAACTCTGGCAATATCAGCCCCTGTTTTATTTTGTTTATTTTCAATTAGAACCACAAGGGCAATTTTTGGGTTTTCAATGGGAGCAAAGGCAATAAACCAGGAATGATCTCTTAAGTGAGCTTTGACTTTGTTAGCATCATATTTTTCATTTTGTTTTAAATTAAACACTTGAGCGGTTCCCGTTTTGCCCGCCATTTGATATTGCATACCGTGACTGATGCGGTAAGCCGTACCCCCAGGTATATGCACCACTTTTTTCATGGCATCAATAATAATATCCCAATGCTGTTGTTTATTCAGATGAATCTCAGGCAATGCTTTAAGACGAATGGCTGTTGGATCTTGATCTTCCGTGGCTTTGATGGCAGAAACTAAGTGAGGATGAAACCCTTTGCCTCGGTTGGCGATAAGAGTTGTTATTTGCACCATTTGTAAGGGGGTGGTTAATAGAGTTCCCTGTCCAATGCCAATGTTTAGCGTATCTCCAGGGTACCACGCTTCTTTGTACACTTTTTGTTTCCATTCGGGAGAAGGGGCAAGACCAGATGCCTCACCTGTCATGTCGATATGGGTGATTTTTCCAAGACCAAAGCGGGTAAAAATATCGTGCAGACGATAAACGCCTAATTTATGTGCTAATGTGAAAAAATATGTGTCGCAACTCTGTGACATGGCTTTATCGAGATCAACCCAACCATGTCCCTGTTTTTGTTTAAAATAAATCCAATCGCGATACAAACGCCCTGTATGATTGAGTTGGAACCACCCAGGATCAAATAACCGAAATTCTGGATTGATTACCTGGGTTTCAAGTCCTTGCAAGGCAACCAGCGGTTTAATAGTAGATCCCGGTGGATATTGTCCTCGAATAGCCCGATTAAAAAGCGGTCTATCGGGTGAATCCTGTAGAGCCCTGTAGGTTTTCGTATCAATTCCTTGGGCAAATAGATTTGGATCAAAAGAAGGATGACTAATTAATGCCAAAACACCTCCTGTATTAGGATCTATCGCGATAATAGAGCCTTTTAAGCCCTCTAAAGCATTAGTAGCTGCTTCTTGTAACGCGTAATCTAAGGATAAATAGAGATCAGAACCAGGAACAGGAGGGATCCGATTTAGGATCCGAATGGGTCGACCTTTGGCATCTGTTTCAACATGTTCATAACCAGGCTTCCCATGTAATACCGACTCATAGAATTTTTCTATTCCGATTTTACCAATGTTGTAAGTGCCCCGGTATTTTGCAGGATCAATTTCCTCCAGATCTTTTTGGCTCACGGGTCCAACGTATCCTAAAGCATGCGCTAGTATTTCTCCCTTGGGGTAATGGCGAATTAACTGCGCCACTATTTCAATTTCAGGTAGACGGTGTTTTTCGACGGAGAGTTTAGCCACTTCTAATTCAGTTAATTTAACTCGAAGGGGGATACCTTCGTTATGGCGTTTATATTTGAGTTGTTTTAAGAATAGCTTTCGTTCGGAATCTGTAATGGGAATGATTTCATGAATAGCATTCAAAGTGGTTTCAATATTTGTAGTTCTTTCTGGGGTAATTTCTAAACTAAAAGCCGGAATATTTTCGGCCAATAATATGCCATTTTTGTCAAAGATTAAGCCCCGTTTAGGAACAATTGGAATAATTCGAACTTGGTTATTCAACGACAGCGTTTTATATAGGTCATATTGATAAATTTGTAAGAAAAAAAGCCGAGCGATTAAAACTAGAAATAAGAGTGAGATAATAACCATGGCGACGACAGCTCGATTTAGATAAAGCTGACTTTCTTTAAAATGATCTTTTAGGGCAAATAAATTTGGCAAGTGAGATAACCATCAAAAAGGGTTAGATTGTGTCTATAATGCCAAATTTGAGGGGTAT
>JBEICO010000163.1:0-2979 GCA_040383965.1 Francisellaceae bacterium | reverse complement strand
GGTGTCTATCCATCGATAGAGAACATACCCATGTAACATAACTGCCAAAAGTCCTAGGCCGACCCATTTATATTTAGAAAGAATTAGTTTATCAAATAAATTAAATAATTGCAAAAACATGGCAATGCAATATGTAAAAAAAGCTAGAAAACTAATGGTATTTACACTCATACGTTTTAAGTATATTTGAAACTATTGTTTTCCTCATGCATACTCTCATCTTCGCACGAGAATCGAGATAAAACAACCAAAATGAGGTTTAGGCTAAATGTTTGAAAGTTTAACTCTGCGACTAAGCCGAGCATTTAAAAACTTGGCCGGCAAGAGTCAGTTAAAAGAAGATCATATTAAAGAAACATTGAAAGAGGTGCGCGAGGCTTTGTTGGATGCCGATGTTGCCCTTAGCGTTGTTAAGAATTTTATTCATATCGTGCAAGCAAAGGCTATTGGTCAAGTTATTGCGGATCATCTTTCGCCACAACAAGTCTTTTTAAAAATTGTTAGTGATGAATTGACGCATTTAATGGGGGATGCCAATGTTGGTTTATCCCTAAAAGCGGTTCCTCCCGTTGTCATATTAATGGCAGGTTTGCAGGGATCGGGTAAAACAACAACCGTAGCAAAATTGGCTAAATACTTACAAGATAATCATCAATGTGCTGTTGCTGTGGTTAGTACGGATATCTATCGTCCTGCGGCAATTGATCAACTAAGAACCGTGGCTAAAGAGGTTGGAGCTACTTTTATTGAAAGTACTACCACCCAGAAACCCGAACATATTGTAGAACATGCGCTTTTAGAAGCTAAGAAACAGCAGCAAGGGGTATTAATTATTGATACCGCGGGTCGCTTACATATTGATCAAGATATGATGCATGAAATAAAAAGTCTTGCAAAAATATCTAAACCCACAGAAGTTTTATTTGTTGCGGATAGTATGACCGGTCAAGATGCGGTGAATACGGCGCGAGCTTTTAACGATGCCTTATCATTAACCGGGATAATCCTTACCAAAGCTGATGGAGATTCAAGAGGGGGAGCTGCCTTATCGATTCGTCAGGTGACGGGGAAGCCTATTAAGTTTATCGGTGTTGGTGAGAAGTTGACTGCTTTAGAACTCTTTCATCCTGAAAGAATGGCATCTCGCATCTTAGGTATGGGAGATGTTTTAACTCTGATAGAGGAAATGGATCGGAAGGTAGATAAAGAAAAAGCTGAAAAACTTGCTAAGAAGCTCCAAAAAGGACAAGGCTTTGATCTTAATGATTTTCGTGAACAAATGAAGCAAATGTTGAACATGGGTGGTATGGCCGGGTTAATGGATAAACTGCCTGGTATGGGGGCAATTCCTCAAAACATCAAGGAAAAAGTGAATGACAAAGACATTCATCGTTCCGTTGCCATTTTGGATTCAATGACAGATCGTGAACGTCGTTTACCAGATCTGATTGCAAATTCGGGTTCTAGGAAGCGACGTATTGCTAAGGGTTCTGGAACTGATCTGCAACAGGTAAATAAAGTGTTAAAGCAACATGATCAAATGCAAAAAATGATGAAGAAGGTCTCAGGAAAAGGGGGGCTGGCGCGGATGATGCGAGGCCTACAAAGTCGTCTACCGCCGGGTATGATACCACCACATTAAGTTGCTAATATGAGTGTGATAAAACCGAAACCACCTTTACCATCTTATGTTGTGATCAATGATCCCAATTGTCATAATAAAGAAGTTTTAAGAATACCTGCTAAGCCTGTGCAATTTCCGTTGAATGATGAGTTGCACCTAATAGCTGCAGATCTAGAAGCAAAATATGATGCAGAAGAAAATTGTGCCGGTATTGCAGCTCCGCAAATTGGTTATGGTCATCAAATTATTATTTTTGAGGTACCCGATGATCCTAATTTGAAAAAATTTCGATTAGACTTATCGGATACGCTGCCTAAAGCTATGTGGTTTAATCCCTCTTATACACCAGTAGGTGACACTAAAATCGACGATTGGGAAGCTTGTTTTTCGGTTGAGGGATTAGTTGGAAAAGTCTCGAGATACGAAGAGATCCGTTATGAAGCCTATAGCCGCGAGGGCGAAAAGATAACGGGTAGGGCAAAAGGGTATTTAGCACGCGTTATTCAACATGAAACGGATCATGTTCATGGTAAGTTGTTTATTGATTATGTGTCTCAAGATGAATTAATTACTCGAGCGCAATTGAAAGAAATTCGGGCACGCCAGCTCCAAGAAAAAGAATAGAAATTTATAAACCTTCCTGGTTTAATTCTGAACAGCCTGTGGGTAAATACGGTTGTGTAGTTCCTGTATAGGCTCCATCAGAATTCCAAAACCCGCATGAAAACTTAATAACGCCTTCAGGGTTATCCACGACTGCTGCAATTGATACTATCCCTCCGCCCAATTCATCGATTACTTTTGCTCCTAACCATGCCTTGGGGTAATTGTTTGGGGAGGGCTCTTGATTATTCCACCAAACCCATTCGATAGTAGCGGGGTACCCAGAATTTAGAGTGGGGGTATTCAGAGGAATGTCGTCTAAAGTAGCGGGAAATGCACTGTGCTTATTATAATAAAGTGACATCGTGTCTTCATATTTGGAGAGAAATTGAACAACTGCTAATACTTTAGCTCGAGCAACATAATTATTGTAAGTAGGTATCGCGATGGAAACTAAGATGGCAACAATAGCCAAGACAACTATTATTTCAATAATACTGTAACCTTTTGATTTTGTGTGCATCTTCATGTGTATATCCTGCAGTTCCATCAATAGTTTTATGTAGGGTTAGACAACAATACCCTATAAAAGTTATTTAAGGAGTTTTAGCTTGTAACAGCAAATTTAAAATGTCCGGTTTTAGCAAGATAGAGATGTCCTCATAATTTAACCAGTTCTTCTAAGCTGAGTGTATAAACACTAATAGCCAAGGAGGGCGTTATGCGGGGAGATTTGATTACCATGAGTACCG
>JBEICO010000162.1:0-2997 GCA_040383965.1 Francisellaceae bacterium | reverse complement strand
TTGAAAAACAGGATCATGTTGATCCCCTGAAACATGCGTGACATGATATTTTGGTAAAGGCAAATGTCTTGCCTGCATATATTCTTGCAACTCTGTTTTAGGATCTCTTTCAGTTAAACTCGGAACCATAGTATTTAAGCGAGTTTCATACCAATTTAAAATACAATGGGCACAAGCTGTACTATTAGAATCCAAATATATGGCACCAATGATAGCCTCAAGCGCATCTGCTAAAATAGAGGTTCTCTGAAATCCACCACTTTTACGCTCACCAATTCCTAAATGTAAGTATTCACCTATTTTGAGATCCCGACTAATAAGTGCTGCTGTTTCTCCCTTCACAAGCATGGCCCTCATTCGAGTCAGCTCTCCCTCTTTTGCCTTAGGAAAACGACGATATAATTCAGCTGCAATCACAAAATTTAAAATAGAATCTCCTAAATACTCTAATCTTTCGTTATTTAGGTCTCCTATCGAACGATGCGTCATCGCCCGCTGTAATAAAGAAATATCTTTAAAAAGATATCCCAATACCTTGGATAATTTATCTGCTTTTTCTTCCCAACCAAGTCTCAACTTAACTCTCCAATAAAAATTTTATCTGAAGATATTATTGTAAGTGCAATGTTAAGCGATCCCAACGAATTCGATGCTTTGCGCTATCCCAACTCATCCAGATGGCAAAAGCTCGACCTTGTACTTCTTCATCTCTGACAAACCCCCAAAACCGGCTGTCTCCACTATTATCGCGATTATCTCCCATCACAAAATATTGATTGGGTGGCACAACAACGTCGTCATAAAGGTAACGCGCTAAGGATTGCATATCTCCTGATTGCACATAAATTAAATGTTTTTTGTTCCCTAATTCTTCTTGATACACCCGGACAGCTGCAACATTCCCAGCTTCTTCGGTATCCAACATTTCTTTTAGAAAGTCCTGCTGGATCAATTCCCCATTAACATAAAGCATTTTGTCTTTGTACTGAATACGATCATTCGGTAATCCTATTACTCGCTTAATCATATCCATCGAATCTCCTTTTTTATCATGTTTAAAAACAATAATATCACCTCTTTGAGGATCGCCCAGGCTAAAGATTTTATTTCCTAGCAAGGGGAGTCTTAAACCATAGTCATATTTATTCACAATAATAAAATCACCCTCTTTTAACGTTGGACGCATTGAACCAGAAGGGATCCTAAAAGGCTCAATCAAAAATGAACGTAATATAAGTACAATTAACAGTACCGGAAAAAATGACTTTGAATATTCTACCCACCAAGGTTCATGCTCTGCCTTGCCCTTAGTAGGAGACACCACATACATCATTCTTCTTGGACGCAAAAATAACGAATCTAATGCCCAAACAGCACCACTTACTGTGGTTGCCAATAACAATATTTCAGAAAACCTCATTTTTTATCCTTGTCTACTTTCAATATGGCTAAAAAGGCATCTTGTGGGATCTCCACCCTGCCAACCTGCTTCATCCGTTTTTTCCCGGCTTTTTGTTTTTCTAATAATTTGCGCTTTCGACTAATATCTCCACCATAACATTTTGCGGTTACGTTTTTACGTAAGGCTTTAACGGTTGAACGCGCTATCACATGAGCCCCAATAGCTGCCTGAATGGCAATATCAAACATTTGTCTTGGGATAATAGCCTGTAATTTATCAGTTAATTCTCGACCTCGCTGATAAGCCTTATCTTTATGAACAATCCAAGCCAAGGCATCAACCTTTTCTGTGTTGATTAAAATATCTAATTTTACTAAATCTGCCGCTTGAAATCGCACAAAATGATAATCTAAGGATGCAAAACCCCGGCTAACGGATTTTAACCGGTCAAAAAAATCTAAAACCACTTCATTCATTGGCAATTCATAAGTTAAAGACACTTGATTTCCAAGATACAAGAGTTTTGTCTGTACGCCCCTTTTCTCAGTACAAAGCGTAATCACATTTCCCAAATATGTTTGAGGTACTAAAATATTTGCTTCCACAATCGGCTCACACATTTCTTCAATCGTGCCAGGATCGGGCAATTTAGATGGGTTGTCTACTTGAACAATTTCCCCTTTTCTATTTTTAATTTCATAAATTACTGTAGGGGCCGTGGTTATTAAATTTAATTGATATTCTCTTTCAAGGCGTTCTTGCACAATTTCCATATGCAATAACCCTAAAAATCCACATCGAAATCCAAAACCCAAAGCATGAGAAACTTCTGGCTCATAAAACAATGAAGAGTCATTTAATCGTAGTTTAGCTAAGGCTTCTCGAAAATCTTCATAGTCTTCAGAATCTACTGGAAACAATCCCGCATACACTTTTGGCTCGCATAATAGAAACCCAGGTAAAGGCACACTCGCTGGATTATTCGTTAGGGTAATGGTATCTCCAACGGGAGCACCATTAATTTCTTTGATGCCAGCTATCACATAACCCACTTCCCCAGCGGATAATGATTCTTTCTTGATACGCTTTGGGGTAAAAATACCCACTTCATCCACTAGATGCGTCTTCCCGGTGGACATCACTAACATTTTGGCACCGGGCCTCAAAATGCCATTTTTAATACGAACCAAAGAAACCACGCCTAAATAACTATCAAACCAGGAATCAATGATGAGCGCCTGCAAAGGAGCATCGAGCTCCCCTATAGGGGCTGGCACCCTAACCACCAATTGCTCTAATAGATCAACAACACCCAAACCACTTTTAGCACTTATTTTTATAGCATCGTGAGCCTCGATCCCAATAATCTCTTCAATCTCATGGATCACTCGTTCAGGTTCAACTTGGGGTAAATCAATCTTATTTAAAACCGGGATCACTTCTACTTTTTGTTCTATTGCCGTATAACAATTAGCAACGGTTTGGGCTTCTACCCCTTGAGCAGCATCTACAACTAAAAGAGCCCCTTCGCACGCTGCTAAAGAACGAGAAACTTCATATGCAAAATCAACATGTCCTGGGGTATCAATAAAATT
>JBEICO010000161.1:0-3067 GCA_040383965.1 Francisellaceae bacterium | reverse complement strand
AGGTACTCCCATTCATGCCGGGATTATTTTAAGCCCCCCACAACTCCCACCTCCAAATGACGTTCAGAGGGGGGGTAATTAATGAGTGATTTTCCCCGGACACCAATGCCCCCTAGGGGAGAGGGGAACTTGAAATGACTTTCTCATAACGGGAAATAAGCTGCCAATTTCACCTATAGGCAAAATTACTCGCTTGTTTTTTTGACTATAGGTGAAAAAACTCGTGCTCTTACCGAAATCTTTTAAGTAAGTCGCAATAAATGACAAACGTATTAATGGCATCATCAATAGCACGGTGTTTTTTGCCTTTAAAGGCAAGATCTAATTTGGTCATGGCCTTGGCAAGTCCCGCTTGAACCTTATCGCCTTTGGCCATTTGATACGCCTGAAATACCGCTTTCACATCTAATTCACGTCTGCCAAAAGCCCATTCAATATTATCAGGAAGTTCTTGTCTTAAGGCATGCCCATCCCCTCCTCCCCACACAATCGGCATGCGTGCACAATCGTGTTTCTCTGCCATCTGTTTCATTCCTTGGTAGGCTTCTTCTAAGGAAGCCCCATTATCGACGTCTTCTTGCGTAATACTGGTTAACTTAACAATATAATCCATTAGGGTTTGTTTGGGATTAACAAAGGCAGAATAACTTTCGAGCACTTCGCAAGTTTCTACATCCCCAACGCAAGCACCAATCTCAATGATTTTGGCACCCGTTAGATCTTGATTTAATTCTAAATCAAAGGATAAGATTTTCACCTAATCAATTTTTCCACAATGCAGCTATCAACATTAAAATAGCAATTCCTAAAATTCCAATGGATGCATACAATGAAAGTATGCTAGGAATATGGTGTCCACCACCAACCACCACTTGTACGTCAAAATGGTATCTTAAATACTGGGCAGCAGACATTGCAAAAAAAATGAGCGCTGAAATATAAAGGGACGTATTTTTCATGGATTTTTCCTCTGCAGTTTATGGTAAGTTCCAATCAATTGCGTTTGCTCTAAAATATGGCCTTGCATAGCTGCTTCTAAATTCGCTTTATTTGGCTGCTTTAGATCTGGCAATACCACATCCAGGGCATACAATTTAAAAAAATAGCGGTGCCGACCAATAGGAGGACATGGGCCACCATAACCCGTGTTGTGCCAATCATTTTGACCCGGCAATGTTCCACTTGGCAATTGTTTCTCTATGGCAGCTTCAGGCAATCCATTTGAGGTTACCGGAATGTTATATAAAACCCAATGTACATATGTCATTGTTGGGGCGGCAGGATCGGGTGCGTCCGGATCATCCACGATTAAAGCCAAACTTTTTGCATTTTTTGGAATTTCTGACCAAGATAATGGCGGCGAAATATCGCGTCCCTCGCAAGTATATTGACTTGGAATGGCACCATCTTCTAAAAATACTTCAGACCTCAAAGTTAAGGCCATAATGGTTACTCCTGTTAATATCAAAGTATAATCTCTTTAAAAAATAAGGTGTAGAAATTTTGTGTCGTAGCCTTTGCTAACGCTTCAAAAGAAATACCCCTTAAATTTGCCATAAATTCAGCCACCTGTTTTACATATGCAGGTTGATTTATTTTTCCACGATATGGGATTGGCGCTAAAAAAGGTGCATCTGTTTCAATTAATATTCGATCCAATGGAACTTTTTTGGCAACATCTTGCAAATCAACCGCGTTTTTAAAAGTAACTATACCTGAAAAAGAAATGTAAAAATTCAGATCTAAAGCACTTTTAGCGGTATCCCAATCTTCCGTGAAACAATGCATAACACCACCAATCTCATTTGCTTTTTCAGATTTTAACAACGCAATTGTATCTGCTCTTGCTTGACGGGTATGAATAATTAACGGTTTTTGTGTTATTTTGGCGGCATTAATATGCTTGATAAATCGTTGTTGCTGCCAACTATGATCCCCCTCTGTACGGTAATAGTCTAAACCCGTTTCTCCAATCGCAACAAGTTTCGGGTGATTGGCAAGAGACACTAATTCTTCTACTGTTGGCTCAACATCAATAGCTTCATTGGGATGCAAACCCACAGAGCCTGATATTTGCGAATATTTTTCAATAATAGCGGTAATATCTGGGATGTCTTTCAATAAAGTTCCCACACACAACATATGCTGAATACCTTCTTTTTCGGCTGCTTGGATCACAGCGTCCAGAGTGGTTTGCAGTGCAACATAATCAATCATATTTAAATGACAATGAGAATCAACTAACATTTTATTCCTGTTAAACTACTAGATCCCGCTTTCACGGGAATGACGACGTAAAACTACATAGTATAAGTAGGCCGTTCCGTTTTAAGCGTACCGGCTAGATAGCCTTCTATTTTATCACGAACATCTTTTGCTGTATCCCCTGAAAATTCTACCCCAATTCCTGCAGCTCGATTACCTTGAGATCCTTTAGGAGTTAACCAAACTACTTTTGCATCCACCGCCATTTTTTCAGATTCTTCCATCAGGGATAATAAAAGAGCCACTGGCTCTCCCATTGTAAAAGTTTTATTGGTTGGAATAAATAAGCCCCCTTCTTCTAAAAAGGACATATAAGCGGCAAACAATACGCTTTTATCTTTTATGGTTAACGTTAACACTCGGGCTTTATTCGTTAAAGCAGAACTCGCTCCTGCGCCTGCACTTGAAGGTGCGGGGGGTACTGGAATTTCATCACTCATAGTAGATCTCCTTTAGATGGCTCCAATAAGGCCGTACTCAATAATTATAGTTAGTATATCTACTATTAATAATGTTATATTATCATAGATAGGTTGTAGGTCTGATAAAAAACACTCTAAGAAATTGTCTTCTCGAGCAATTACGCTTATCGATAACACATTTTCAAAGTATATCTTTAAATTTTATGAAAACATTTTTAAGTGGCAAGCGAGAGATCTCTCGTTTGCCACTTAAAGGGTCATTGTTACACCTTAAGCTCTAGCGTTGAGAAAAGTCACCTTCGTATGAAAAAACTCGAGATGACGGCCTGTCAAACTATAAATTTTGAGTCAGAGTTAATGTTCGACAATACTATGAATTT
>JBEICO010000160.1:0-3210 GCA_040383965.1 Francisellaceae bacterium | reverse complement strand
TCATTTCAAGCCTTTCAAGAGTTATTTACCAAAACAGCCATTAGTACTTTTGGGTCTGGGTGGGCTTGGCTTGTGAAAACCTCTGATGGTAAGTTAGAAATTACGAGTACCTCTAATGCAGGAACTCCGATGACAGACAATAATACCGCTTTGTTAACTTGCGATGTTTGGGAGCATGCTTATTATATTGACTATCGAAATGCTCGGCCAAAATATGTTGAAACATTTTGGAAGTTGGTAAATTGGGAATTTGTTGCACAGAAATTTAAATAAGGAAGAAAATATTTTGGATCACTTGATGAATGTCTACAAACGCTTACCCATTACGCTGGAACGCGGTGAAGGAGTATGGCTTTGGGACACAGATGGGAATCAATATTTAGATGCTTTTAGTGGTATCGCAGTTACTCTTTTAGGGCATGCACATCCCGTAGTAACAAAGGCTATCACAACTCAAGCTTCCAAATTAATCCATACTTCAAATCTCTTTCACATTGCGAGTCAAAGTGCTTTAGCTGATCTCTTATGCCGTCTCACGGGATTATCACAAGCATTTTTCTGTAATTCAGGGGCTGAAGCTGTTGAAACTGCTCTAAAACTCATTCGATTATATGGACACCAAAAAGGCATTGAATTTCCTCATGTTATTGTTATGGGCGGCGCATTTCACGGACGAACCTTAGCAACTATTTCAGCAGGTGGCAGTAAAAAATCTCAAGAAGGCTTTGACCCCTTAGTGCCAGGGTTTGTCCGAGTTCCCTATAACGATATTGAGGCAATCAAAAATGCCAAAAGTAGCAACCCTAATATTGCTGCTGTGCTGCTTGAACCCGTTCAAGGCGAAAGTGGTATTAGAGTACCCAGTGAAGATTATTTACTAAAAATTCGGGAAATTTGCAATCAAAATGGCTGGTTAATGGCTGTGGATGAAGTCCAAAGTGGTTTAGGTCGCACCGGTACTTTTATGACCTATCAAGCATACAACATACTACCCGATATTTTAACCTTAGCAAAAGGGCTTGCTAATGGTGTGCCCATTGGTGCTTGTCTTGCTTCAGAAGCTGTCGCAGGCCTTTTTAAACCAGGTAATCACGGCTCTACGTTTGGGGGCAATCCTCTAGCAACAGCAGCTAGCCTTGCTACGATACAAGAAATTGAATCTAAAAAACTCTGGGAGAATGCCAAAACACAAGGAGAGAATTTGCTTAAGGGTTTACAAGCAAAGCTAAAAAACCACCCCAATGTAAAAGAAGTTCGTGGTAAGGGACTTATGGTAGGAGTAGAACTAGATAAACCCTGTCGAGATATCTTATTGCTCGCCTTAAAGAAAGGCTTGGTTTTTAACATTGCAAATGATACTGTTATTAGAATATTACCCGCTCTAATTTTTAACAGCGAGCATATTCAAAAAATTATAGATACTATTCCCATTTTGATCGATGAATGGGCAGGAAAAACAACCGTATGAGTGCCGATTTAAAATTACAAATTATTAAACAATTGAAAGAACAATCTATTCATGAACAAGTTAAAACCATAGATGAATTATTAGCAGCATGCCATGAAAAAAGACTTTATCTTTCTCCTCAATCTATTCGTGATATAGGCATGTTATACAACCATGGCCAAGATGGATTCCCACATGATCTGGCATTAGCTTTTAAGCTGATTACTTTCGCTGCTAGTAGCGCCGAGGTAACTTCTGATTGGAGCCAACAGCGAATGCCTGCCAGTCATAACACTCCTAATCCTATAGTAGATTACAATGATATTGTTAAAGAATTTGGTTTTATCACAAACCAAAATAAAGCCCATGAAATGAAATTGGCTCAATTAATGTATAACTATTGCCATAATGGCAAGCTTGTCTCCTTAAAAGAGTTGCAATCTATTAACCATTTGGTGACTCAAGCAAATGTAGATTCTGTAAATGACTTGTTTTATCGCTGCTTTGTGAAAGATATTTCGACTTGGATGCTTAACCAAGACAGTAGCGAGCGTGTCCCCTTTGCAACTGCTCAATCCAGAGCCTTGTGGCTTATCAAAGAAGGGTATTTAAAAATTAAAGACGTTTTTTCAAAAAATGCACCGTTTGGAATTTTCACAAGTACAAACACAGAAGATGTACAACATAAAATACAACGGATCAATGCGGTTTATCAAAAAGCCACGTTAGAACGAAGATCCGCCAATTTCCCCCAACCACAATTTGCCCAATATCGAAAAAAAGAGGATCTCCACCGTAAAACGCTTGCTCAGGTCGACCAACAATTTCTACCCAGCTCTTCTCTTAAAGTGACGGTACATTAAGGACAGGTGGTTACACGTAACCCAAAAAAACTGGTTAAAATTTGAGTGGTCATGTTTTTTGTGACACATTTATAAATTTTTTAAGCTTTCGTTAGGAACTGTCGACCAATATTCTTATCCAAATTCTCATTGAAAAACCAATTTTTAGTGAGACTGTTAGTATGCCAAAATCAAAGAAACCTATATTGCCAACCAAACATAATGGTGCTATTGCACATCAATTAAAAAATATAAAGAAAATTACAAAGGATAAAGGACAAGATACCAAAGGCAAAGGGGGAAAAGAAGAGAAAGGAGGAAAAGGTGGTAAAGGTGGAGATAAAGCAGGGGGTCGAGATTCAGGGACTAAAGATCATCCAAAAGGCGTGTATAGAATAAATCCCTCTATGTCTGGCAGTTTAGTTAGCCCTGATGTTCCTCTTAATCCACTTATTCGAAAGAAACTAGCTAAAAACGCCAAATTATCCAAACCTTCATCGCTTCCTCAAGCAGAAAAAAGAACCATGTTATTTCCAACTAAATCCCCAGCCGTCAGGAGAGAAATTAGCTCCAAGGATCCTAGAACATTACCCAAAAAGGACTTATTAGTTGCTCCTATTCCTTTAACACATTTAACGCATTCTGACACCACCCATCTTTACCTAGAATTATTAAAAAAATATCATAAAAAAAGAAAAATTAAAGTGCTTAAAACTTTGAAAGATAAAGAAAAAGAGGGCATATTGACCCCATTAGATTTCAATGACGAACATGACAAACAGTGTCCTACCGGTGAGAAGGTGTGAAGCTAAAGGTTTAATTTGATAATTTGTCTCTAAGCTGAACTTTAATTTGTAAAGCAAGGAGATAACATGAGTAATGTAGTGCCCATTATTGAAAAACCCACTTTAGATTCAGTTG
>JBEICO010000159.1:0-3245 GCA_040383965.1 Francisellaceae bacterium | reverse complement strand
CATTCAAAATCCTTTAGCTTTGTTCTCACGAAGCCGATGAGTTATCAAATAAACAAGTTTTGGATAATCCATGCGTATCCCCTCTTTCTCAATGAACAGTATGACAGTATATTTTCTAATATTCATTTTGACGATAGGATCTTCTTCTCTTGCAGCTGTAACTTCAAAAAATTCAGGAGGGCAACTGAATGTTGAAAGTACGCCTGATCAAACCGAAAACCTTCTCTATACAGTTTTGGTCGCAGAAATAGCGACTAGTCGGGGTTTTAAAAATATCGCCTGTGAAAGTTATTTTAAAGCAGCCTATCTCTCAAAAGATCCTGCTATAGCAGAACAAGCAACTCTGGTCTCTATCAATTTTGAAGCACCTAAAGAATCTGTACTTAATGCTTTACTGTGGGCAAAAATTGATCCTGATAATTTACAAGCACAACTGATTGCCATGACTTTATTAATCAGTCAGTCCGTAGAACAAGCTATTCCCTATCTTACAAGAGCAATAGACATTAATCCACAAGAGATTGATCAACATCTAATGGAAATCCAAACCCGACTCTCGGAAACCAGTGCAATAAACCTGCAACAAGCACTAGATAAAATTGCAAAAGAAAGACCTCTGGATCCCTACACACAATTCGCGGCAGCTCAAAGTGCCTCTATCCAAAATGATATGAAAAAAACTAAATTTTGGCTTAATTCTGCTTTAAAACTAAAACCAGATTTAACTCGTGCAATAGAACTAAATGCCCAAATTATTCGGTATGAAGATGGCAATGATGCACCTGCCCTACAGTATTTAAACCAAGAAGTTGAGAAATTTCCAAATGATGGTGAGTTGCGAATATTCTATGCTAATGCTTTATTGGACACAAATAAAATAGAAGAAGCCAAAAAGGTAATCGGACATATAGCCAAAGAAAGCCCATTCCAAGATCAAGCTCTACTTTTATTAGGTGAAATTTATCTTAATGAAAAGAATTGGGCGAAGGCCGAAAGCTCTCTCGAGAAAGCTTTAAATTATCCTAATGCCAAGCAAACTGCCAAATATTTACTGGGAGAGATTGCAGAAGAACAACAACACTACAGCCAAGCTATTAATTGGTTTTCAGATGTCGGGCAAGGACCCTTTCATGTTCCAGCCAGATTAAGGGCCGTCATGTTACTGAAGAAAGCCAAATTATATGAAGAAGCCATTTATCTTTTACATAATAGTTCGCCCAATAATTTAGAAGAACAAAAATACCTTTTATTGTCGGAAATAGATCTTTTAAATGCAAGCAAAGGATCGGAAGATGCCCTGCAAATCTCTAATGAGCTATTACTGCAACTGCCTGAAGATTTAGATGTTCTTTTTATGCGCGCCGTCACTGCCACTAAACTTAAAAAATGGGACATGGCTGAAGATGACTTCAAAAAAGTATTGGTTAAAAATCCTAACGATGCTAACGTACTTAATGCTTTAGGGTATACCATTTCATATGATAAAAAACGCCTCCAAGAAGCTTTAAGTTATTCGAAACAAGCCCTTAGCGTTTCCCCCAATAATCCAGACTTTATGGATAGCGTAGGCTGGATCTACTTTCAATTGGGCGACATTCAACAAGCCCTTAAATTCTTAACAGAAGCTAATGCATTAAGTCAAGATAACACGATAGCCGCTCATTTTGGTGAAGTGTTATGGGCAAGCGATCAGAAAAAGGAAGCCGTTATTGTTTGGAAAAAGGCTTTAAAGCAAGAAGCAGATAACGAAGAATTACTAGACACTTTAAAACGCTTAAAAATTGATCTGGATAAAAATCATTAGAAAAACCTTATCACTAAAAAACCTTGTCATCTCGAGCATTTCAGTTGCCTGATAATCTAAATTTAGAGCTTGGGCATAAAATTTTAAGAGATTCTTAGCAAGTGGCAAGCGAGAGATCTCTCGCCTGCCACTAAAATAATTATCACAATACAATTTGCTTTTACTTTGAAGTTTAGAAATTAAAATTCAATGCAGCTCGAGAAGACAGAGGCGGACTTATTAACTTTCAAGACTTGATCCCACCTTAGATTTAGCAAGCACAATACTGTCTTGCATGGTTTCACAAATAGCTAGTCTCTTATTATCTGCTTCAAGCCCAGCGCGCTTAAGCGTATCTACCAATTGTTTTTGGACATCCGATAAAATTACAAAGATCCGTTTTTGCTGCAAAGATTCCAATGCCGACTTTAAAGCCACTACCCCACTAATATCCATGGTGGGAACCCCTCGCATTTGCAAAATAACCACTTTTAATCCTGAGCTGTGTTCCCTTAAAGTGCTCATGGCTTTTTCAGCGGCGCCAAAAAATAACGGGCCTGAAACTTCATATACCATAACATTATCTGGAAGACTTTCATGAACATCCCAATGAGTGGCTTCTAAAAGCCAACGGCCTCCCGTAATGTTGGCCATCTGTTTCATAAACAAAAGCGCTGCTAATACCATCCCTATTCCAACAGCAAGCACCATATCTACAAATATGGTTAATCCCATGCAAATTAATAACACGACTACATCGCTCCGAGTCCCTACACGAACTATTTGCAAGCAATGTTGTAAATCAAAAATATTCCACGCGGCCATTAATAATAGCGCCGCTAATGCCGCCATGGGTAAATACGAAAAAATAGGCGCAAACACTAATATGACTAATAATATCGATAGCCCATGAATGACAGCAGATAGGGGTGAGACTGCACCAAACCGAAAATTAGCAACTGATCGTGACAAAGCGCTGGTGGAAGTGATACCTCCAAAAAAAGGCAATACCAAGTTACCTATGCCATGAGCAATTAATTCTGCATGGGGATCATGTTTCGTTCCCGACATACCATCCAATACAACAGCACATAGTAAAGCCTTAATTGAACATAACATGGCAATCGCAAAAGCAGATCCTATTAAAATGCGCATGGTTTCAAGATTTAAGGTTTGAGAGAATGACAAGAGTTCTGGCAATGCTTGCGGGATCCCATCGTATCGTGATCCTATGGTATCTACGATCCAATCAGGGGAGACAAAGGGCAGAGAAAGCCCGACCACACTTCCCAAGATCATAGCGACTAAATGCCCAGGAACTGGTAGTTTAAAACGGGGCCATACCACCATCACGCCCAAAGTGACAAGTCCTACCAAAGTGTCACCAATACGATAACTGGGAAAAGCTTCGACCAAGCCGGCTAATCGGTCTATAAAATATTTGGGTTGCGTTAGGATGGTT
>JBEICO010000158.1:0-3265 GCA_040383965.1 Francisellaceae bacterium | reverse complement strand
GCTGTTCGCCATTTAAAGTGGTACGCGAGCTGGGTTTAGAACGTCGTGAGACAGTTCGGTCCCTATCTGCCGTGGGCGCTGGAGATTTGAGAGGAGTTGTTCCTAGTACGAGAGGACCGGAATGAACGCACCTCTGGTGTACCGGTTGTCACGCCAGTGGCATAGCCGGGTAGCTAAGTGCGGAGAGGATAACCGCTGAAAGCATCTAAGCGGGAAGCCTACCTCAAGATAAGATCTCCCGGGGCTATAAGCCCCCTAAAGGTCTGTTGAAGACGACGACGTAGATAGGCAGGGTGTGTAAGCGCTGAGAGGCGTTGAGCTAACCTGTACTAATTGACCGTGCGGCTTGGCCATATAATACTTAAATTGTTTTGTTAAATTGCTGTTGGATTGTACCATCTTGATAGAAATCCCCCATTGAGGGAAACCTCAAATTGCCCCTCTTTTAAGGGGGGATAGGGGGGATGTAAAGCGTTATGCTTGGTGATAATAGCGAGTGTGCCCCACCCGATCCCATCTCGAACTCGGAAGTGAAACCGCTCAGCGCCGATGATAGTGTGGTATTTGCCATGTGAAAGTAGGACATTGCCAGGCTCCATCTCAAAATCAAAAAGCCCTCCATTAGAGGGCTTTTTTTTGCCTGACATTCTTTACCTTCAATAAAGTTTAACTACCAAGTCAAACTGCTAACATGATACTTGTATTTATAACTAGCATGCTTGGCTTAAATCCCAATATACCATGAAAAACAAAAGTGCAATACCGAATTTTCATGGTAAACTAATGGTTATGGATCGAAAAGCAAACTTAAAAGCTATCGAGAATGCCTTTGCCGTAAATCCGGTATGTGCTCTTTTGGGGCCACGGCAATGTGGTAAAAGTACTCTTGCTGCTATGTATGCGAAACAACAACTCAAAGTTAATTTGTTTGATTTGGAATTGCCGTCGGATTTGGCACGGTTGGAAAACCCAGAATTAACACTTTCAGAATTAGACGGTTTAATTATTATTGATGAAATTCAAAGAAGACCAGAATTATTTCCAGTTTTACGCGTATTAATTGATCGTTATAAGAAACGTTTTTTAATATTAGGAAGTGCTTCCAGGGATTTGATAAATCAATCTTCGGAAACTTTGGCAGGCCGTATTACACATTTGGAGCTAACCCCCTTTTCATTGATGGAAGTGAATGATTTTCCATCATTATGGATCCGGGGTGGTTTTCCATTATCATACCTTGCTGAGAATGATCAAATAAGTTTAGCTTGGCGGAAAGCATATGTTACAACATTCTTAGAGCGCGATCTTCCAAATTTAGGGTTTAGTATTCCTGCAGAAACCATACGAAGATTTTGGATGATGTTAACCCATGTGCATGGGAACATTTTTAATGCCTCGGAATTGGGTCGCTCTCTAGGATATTCGGATACAACTATTAAGCGTTATTTAGATATTTTAGTCGGGACTTTTATGATACGCAGGTTAAATCCTTGGTTTGAAAACATTGGAAAACGCCAAGTAAAATCTCCTAAAATATATTTTAGAGATAGCGGAATTTTACATGCTTTAATGGGGATCGTAGACAATGAAGCTTTGAAGTTGCATCCAAAGTTAGGTGCATCTTGGGAAGGAGTGGCGCTTGAAGAAGTGATTCGTTATCATAAGGCAGATCCAGGGGATTGCTATTTTTGGGCTACTCATGGTCATGCAGAATTAGACTTAATGATTATCCAAGACGGTAAAAGAAATGGATTTGAATTTAAATACACAGATTCACCGAAACTAACGCCTTCAATGAAGATTGCTCTAGAAGATTTAAAGTTAAACAGTTTAACCGTGATTATTCCAGGAGACCATAATTTTCCCTTGTCAGAGAACATTAGAGTTATAGGGTTAAGCGCATATATTAAAATTTTAGGTTAGGTTCATTAGGAAGGAATGCTGCATGTCTAATCCATTGTTCAACATGAAGTTTGATGAGCTGCCCGTTTTTAGTACGGTCTTACCAGAACATATAGAGCCTGCAATAGAACAAGCCATTGAAAAAAACAAGAAAGCCTTAGGGTCAATTTTAAGTTACACAAAAAAACATACCTGGGAAACGCTGGTGTGGCCAATTGAAATCATGGAAGGAGAGCTGTCGGATCTTAGTTCCCTGATATCCTATTTAAATGCCGTTAAAAATACCCCAGAATTGTATAAAGCATATCAAAATGCCAGTTCTAAGCTGTCTTTATATCATACGGAAATGAATCAAAACGAAGTTCTGTACAAAGCCTATTTAAGTATATTTGAAGGGAATGAGTTTCCCAACCTAAATTCCACTCAGAAAAAAATTATAGAAAATGCTTTAAAAGATTTCGAGTTATCGGGTATTAATTTGAGTCTTGAAAAGAGAGATGAATTTAAAAAGTTAAATACCGAATTAACGGAATTAGAAAGCCAATTTGAACAAAATATCCTAGAAGCAACCGATGCTTGGGTTCTACATATTGAAGATAAAGACAAAAATAAATTAAAAGACTTACCTGAAAACACGTTGCAGTTAGCAAAAACGTTGGCTGAAGAAAAAGGCAAGGTGGGCTGGTTACTTACTTTGGATTATCCCTGCTATCACGCAGTTATGACATATGCAGAAGATAGAACCCTTCGAAAAAAGCTCTATCAGGCTTATTGTACACGAGCATCTTCACAATTTCCGGCGGGAACAAAGTGGGACAATAGCGAGACGATGGTTCGCATTATGCAAATCCGGCAAAAGTTAGCAAGTCTTTTAGAATTTAATCATTATTCAGATTATGCACTAGCAACCCGCATGTTAAAAACGCCACAAGCAGTCCTTGGATTTTTGGAAGAATTGGTGCAACGTTCAAGAGAAGCCGCTTTAACAGAGATGGCGGAGTTAAAAGAATTTGCGAATCGAGAATGCCAAATTAAGGATCTTGAAGTTTGGGATACCGCCTATGTCTCGGAAAAAATGCGACAAAATAAATATGATATTTCAGAGGAGGAATTAAAAAAATACTTCCCTGAAGATCAGGTTTTAGAAGGCTTGTTTATAATTGTGCAGAATTTATATCAAATGACTTTTAAAGAAGTTTTGGTTTTTGATCGTTGGCATGATAGTGTACGATTGTTTGAAGTATTTGACGAAAATCAAGTTTTGAGAGGAAAGTTTTTTTTAGATCTATATGCTCGCCCTAATAAACAAGGCGGTGCATGGGTGGCAACCTGTAAAGTACGCATGAAAAATTTGGAAGGGAAT
>JBEICO010000157.1:0-3335 GCA_040383965.1 Francisellaceae bacterium | reverse complement strand
GTAGTAATAACTTTGTATGGCAAATTAAGTTAATATTTGATGTTTTTAGAAAGTTGTCTGGTGTGTTAGATGCAAAATTTGATTCATTAGGCAATATCAGCACAAAAATTCATAAATTTACCAGGGATTTAATTTCGCGCCAGGAACTAAATATTCCTGCCGTTGTTGTCAAACTTTGGTGATGGCACCTAAACCTAAAGCACCTATCCCAAAGGCATTGGCTGGCGGCAGCCTCATCACAGAAATTATTCTGAATAAATACCAATATCATCTTCCCTTATATAGGCAATCAAAAATTCTAGCGAGTTACAATGCCATGATCCCTGATAGTACGTTGGGTCAATGGGTTATGCAATCGGGTGAAGGTTTAATGCCAGTATATGAAGCTTTTTGGGTGGCTGTGCTAGAGGTATCTTATTTACAGGTAGATGAAACCCCGGTGAAGGTATTAAAGCCGGAAAAGAAGGGTTATTTATGGGTCTATTTGGCGCCCAATCTTGGAGAAGGTGTCGTTGTTTTTGAGATGAGCCTAACCCGGAGCGCCAGTGTTCCAGAGGAAAGACTGGTTGATTTTGAAGGATTATTACAAACCGATGGTTATCCAGGTTATACACGATTGAGAAAGAGCGAGAAAATCGTAGGATTTGGTTGCATGACCCATGCCCGTCGTAAATTTGATGAGGTTCTTAAAATTACCAAAAACAAAAATGGGATCGCAGCAGAAGTTATTGAACGTCTCAAGCCAGTATACGCCCTGGAAGCAAAAATGCGGGATATGAAGATGAGCTTTCATACGCGAAAAAGATTAAGGCAAAAACAATCCTGGCCTTTGCTAAAGGCATTACACGCCTTTCTAAGGCAGAATGTGGCAAAGGTTCCCGCTAAGAGTAAGCTGGGGATGGCTATCTACTATATGCTTACCCAATGGCCTTATTTAATTGCTTTTTTACGCCACGGCAGTGTTGAGATAGATACCAATTTGGTAGAAAATAAAATTAGATCGCCTGCACTTGGAAAAAGAAACTGGTTATTCGTTGGGCATGAAGGTAGTGGGATCATTTATGCTTTATGGTATACCTTTATCCTGTCGGCGATCATGAACGGCTTAAACCCTAGGGTTTATATACATTATTTGTTAACCAAAATTCATGATATTAGGACCAAGGCGGTAGATCCAGCAACCTTATTACCGCACACGATTGACTTGGTTAAATTGCAAGCTTTTGCTGATGAGCAGGTGGCGCTTGCAAAAGCGGTGTTAGATAGCTCCTAATTGAAAGGTGGTATTTTATTGGGGATACGATCAATGTCCTCAACATGTAGACTCAGCCCATGCAATACATTAAAGTTGGCTTTAACTTGTAATAACACTTTCATACCGGGACTTAAAAATCCACCTGTTGCTGCTTGAAATTTAGCAGTCAGTGCCGCCATTCGGTTTTTAAAAATAATGCCTTTGGCTTTACATAGCAATTGCTGATGGGTACCAATTTCTACTTCATATCTAAACTGTAAAGTACTTACGTAACGCATCCATCCAAGGCAACACCATTATATCACCGATCTTTTTAGCTCGGTTATCTTGCGAAATACAAATGGATTTGCTATTTTCAATATCTTTGATGATGTTACTAAAAGTTTTTAAATGATCTTCACGAACATTATCTGAACTTTTTATTTCTATTAATAATATCTTTTTGCCAGGTCGCTCTACAACCAGATCAATTTCTACGTTATCCTTAGTCCCCAAATAAGAAAATCTATATTCGGAATAATAATAACTGGCGAGCCGAACACATTCCAAAATGATAAAATGCTCAAATACCTCTCCATAATAGCTAGTCCCTTTCTTGACTGGAACCGATAACATCATTGTCAAGGATCTACAAACCCCAGGGTCAAAAAAGTAAAATTTCGACTTTGATTTAAACTTTTTCCTAAACGATGCATGAAATGGTTCAAGAAAGAACCCCATCAATGTGTCTTCTAAAATAGAAAAATACTGCTTTATAGTTTTATCATCTACACCAACATCTTTTGCCAAATTGGAGAAATTGATTATTTTTCCATTACATTGAGCCGAAACTTCAAGAAACCTCCTAAAAGGATCTATTTTTCGTATAAATTGTTCTAACCAAATTTCTTCTTTTAAATACGTTTGGGCATATGCTTGTAAAAACTTGGTTTTATCTTCCAGCGTTTGCATTTTATAAACAATAGCCGGCAAGGTTCCCCAACACAACGCATCATCTAAATTAAAGTTATCACCAATCTCTAATGTAGTAAACGGGTATAAATTATATACAAAAGCTCGACCAGCCAATAAATTAGCACCACCATGACGTAACTTACGTGCGCTAGAACCAGTCATTATAAAAATTTTATCAGTGCTTTCTATTAATTGATGCACAATATCTAAAAGCTTAGGTAACTTCTGTATTTCGTCGATAATGACATATTTTGTAGCGACGTCTAATGCCGTGACTTCTTGCTTAAAGCTTAAGGGTTCTCTGGCATATCTATCTTCCTGGTCTGGATCAAGCAGGTCAATCCACAAAGCGTTTTTACCTTTAAAAAGATGTTTCAGTAAAGTACTCTTACCTGTATTTCTCGCCCCAAATAGAAAAAAGCTCCTATTTAAGGGTAACTGTAATAATCTGTTAGTAAATACCATTTGTAGACCATGCTCCGAATATGTACGCCATTTCCGGAGCATAGTCTATCGGCATCAGCAATGCAACAGATATAAGGCATTTATCTTTTGACTGATTTACTATATATTTATATAGCTTTTAGGGTCAAAGCAACCTATATAGGAAAGAACGACACTTTCTGTCTGTACCCTTAGATAAATAACACTCTTGGTTAAAAGGTATCAGACATTTTTTTCTTCATGTGCCAAAATTGGCTGGATGATCCTGTATTAGATTCTCGGACACCTTTTTACGCCACCGAACCCATTTCTTCAAGCTCTGCTGGGATCCGATAGTTAATTGCAGAGTGTCTACGTCGTCGATTGTAATAGCATTCTAGATATTCGACAATAGAAGTTTTAGCTTTTTCTCTTGTCTCATAATTTTCATCATGTACTAACTCAACCTTTAAGGTATGAAAAAATGACTCCATGGCTGCATTATCATAGCAGCAGCCAACTGAGCTCATGCTACAAATCAAACTATTGGCTCTTAATAAATGCAAGAGTGTGCCAAAATCTCAGTATATGCGACGGGACCCTCCCGGTCATCCCTCGCACCCTCGATTAAGGCACAAATTTGCGATGTCAGACTCCGTCTGCATCGCCCTCGGCCGCCCTCGTCGCCAAGGCTCATTCACTT
>JBEICO010000156.1:0-3345 GCA_040383965.1 Francisellaceae bacterium | reverse complement strand
GTTATCCACATCACAACACAAGACGCTATCAAACAACCCTTTTTAGAATTTTTAGTGGTAATGTCTTGGCCTGAAGGAAGATTAGTCAGGGGATACACTTTGCTTTTAGATCCGGCACCCGACGGCAGTTCAAGCAAACGCGAAACTGTTCGACTTTCAGATGGTGAGGCATCTACCTTCCAAGATCCAAATGCCATTAAAAAAATCCAAGTGAAGATGGCAAGAAATCAAGCCTTACTAAAGTCAACGCAACTGGCCAAAAATAATGAAGTGGTGCATTCATTTGATGACGCTACCCTTAAATCACTTGCAGCCTCAGATACTGTAAATCCTTTGGAAGATCTATTTGAATCTGAATCAACACCACCTGATCCATCCACACCACCCATTGAAAAATCAAAACCAGTTTCTATAAATTCCATTGAACAATCCGCTTCAGAACCTCCTATAGCAGTGACACCCTCTCGATTTGGTATGAAAGGGATTTATGAAAACAAACTGTTGTTGGGAAGTGGATTAGCGCTTTTATTGGCCGTTGCCATAACTGTCTGGATCTTTAGAAATGCACGCGGTACTTTAAGCGTTGCGGATCCTTTTGGCACACTAGAAACATTTGATGAAGAAATAAGTATTAAGCTGGTTTTAGCGGATCAATACATATTAATACACGATATACAAAGTGCGAAAGAAATCCTGGACGAAGTATTAGTACGAGGTAATATTAATGAAAAAGAAAAAGCTCGAGCTCTACTTAAAAAAATTAATACCCCATAATTTACGATGTATCGCATTGCCTTAGGAATAGAATACGATGGAACATTCTTTCATGGATGGCAGCGTCAAGCCTCAATACCTTCTATTCAAGAAGCCATTGAAAAAGCATTAAGTAAAGTCGCAAATCATACTATTAATACTTTCTGTGCAGGTCGGACTGATGCAGGAGTTCATGCAACAGAACAAGTAGTTCATTTTGATACTACTGTTCATCGCGATCCTTATTCATGGATAGCAGGGGCTAATGCTTTGCTCAATCCAGCGATCCGGGTGCTTTGGGCAGTTGAAGTTGCCCCTCATTTTAATGCTCGTCGATCCGCCACTAGCCGGCGATATCGTTACGTGATATATAATCATGCTGTAAGACCCAGTTTGCTCCGCCATTATGTAAGTTGGCAATATAGAAAGTTAGATATCAAGTTAATGATTGAAGGATCTCGCTATTGGATCGGAGAACATGACTTTACATCTTTTAGAGCAGAGGGCTGCCAAAGCCTTTCTCCAATTAGACAGATGAAAACTATTGAAATTATGCGAATAGGACATAGAGTGATTATAGACTTTATTGCGAATGCCTTTTTACACCATATGGTTAGAAATATGGTGGGTACATTGTCAAAAATTGGCAGTGGCATTATGTCTCCTGAATGGGCAAAAGAGGTCTTAGATGCTCGTTCCAGGCAAGCAGCTGGGATCACAGCTGAACCTCAAGGCTTGTATCTTTGCAAAGTAAACTATCCATCTGAGTTTGGATTACCTGAACTTGAAGTTGGACCTTGGTTTTTAAATCTACCTGAAAAAGAGTTACAAAAATGAGCTGGTTTTCTAAGTTATTGCCTTCTAAAATTCCCACGGTTCCCACAAAGAAAAAAGAGATCCCCGAAGGTTTATGGACTAAATGTCCAGAATGCTTAGCATTTTTATTTCGAGCAGAGTTGGAACGAAATCTAGAAGTTTGTCCTAAATGTGATTATCACTTAAGAGTTGGGGCAAGAAAGCGTTTAGAACATTTTTTAGATCCCGCCCTCCAAGAAGAAATAGGGATCGATGTTCTTCCACTAGATCGTCTTAAATTTCGTGACACAAAAAAATATAAAGATCGCTTGGCAGCTGCTCAAAAAGCAACGGGGGAAATGGAAGCCTTAATCGTGATGCGAGGACAATTAAAAGGGATCCCAATTGTTGCGGCAGCTTTTGAATTTGATTTTATTGGGGGTTCAATGGGAGCCGCCGTTGGAGAGCGTTTTGTTCAAGGTATTAATAGCGCATTAACTCATAAGTGTCCGTTTATTTCTATTGCATCGAGTGGCGGCGCTAGAATGCAAGAATCTTTAATTTCCTTGATGCAAATGGCTAAAACAAGTGCCGCTCTTAGTGTATTAGGCAAAATGGGATTACCATATATTTCAGTTATGGTAGATCCTTGTATGGGTGGCGTATCTGCTAGCCTTGCGATGTTAGGAGATATCAATATCGCCGAGCCAAAAGCGTTAATTGGATTTGCAGGACCCAAGGTTATTGAACAAACGGTTCGTGAAACATTACCAGAAGGTTTTCAAAAAAGTGAGTTTTTATTAGAAAAAGGCGCGATCGATATGATTGTTGATCGTCGGAAATTACGAGACTGTATTGCTTCCATTTTATCGAAGTTAATGCACCGTGATCAAATTGCTTAACCTATAGGATATTGAAGGGAGATATCATTCATGCAAGCTTTTACTTGGATCGACAACGTCATTATGGGAGTTATTGCTTTTTCTGTTCTACTAGGAGCCATAAGAGGATTTGTTCGAGAATCCATGTCATTAATCACTTGGGTCACTGCCATAACCATTGGCATTCTTTTTTGTGAAGATGTCGCAAGCTGGTTTACCGGAATATCGATCATTGGAGTGCGTTTGCTTGTAGCCTTTTTGCTTATAGCACTTATTGTGCTTATCTGTGGAGGGATTTTAAATCACTTGATAAGTAAGATAATTTCCACCACTAGATTTACACTTCCGGATCGTATTGTAGGGATCCTTTTTGGCTTTGCTAGAGGATGCTGCATTATTGCGATTACTATTTTAATTTTACAGCAAACACCTGTTGCAGATGATAAAAGCTGGCAACAAACCCTATTAATTCCAAAATTTGAACCAATTGCACTTTGGCTTAAAGATAGATTCCCCCAAGATCTCTTAAAGCAGTATATGCATCCCATGGAAAAAGATGAAGTCAAGACTCAAATAGAAAAAATTCAAAAAGAAGAAGTGCTTCAAGGATCTGATCCTGAGAAAAACCTATAAACTTTCTCAACCCTCATCCGGCGCTTCGCGCCACCTTCTCCCGATCTCGGGAGAAGGGAAAGCCAAATGGCTCGCTCCTTATAATAAATCTGCAGAACCATAAATAGCTTCTTTTTTAGGTTGATGATATGCCCAATCACGATCTCCATAAGAATAATGCCACCATTCAGTTGGGTAATTTATAAAGCCATGGTAAGTCATTACTTCTAACAATCGTTGACGATTTTTTTGTGCAGTTTTATTGATTTTTTTGCAACTTGTCATACAAATTTCTAGATCAACT
>JBEICO010000155.1:0-3421 GCA_040383965.1 Francisellaceae bacterium | reverse complement strand
TTGGTTGGATAGAGCCCATTAGAGTAACCGAAGAAGATCCAATTCTTTGTATTAATTTTTGTGAAAATGCTGTAGAAGATAATGTAGATTATATTGATAAATTTTTTCGAGATATTAGCCTTATAGCAACTTTTCCAGATGAGCTTATTACCGATCTAAAATATGTAATTGCTTATAATTGTGTGGATCGTTTTAAAAGAGCCTTATTAGAAACTGGTTTTACAACAGCCTTATCTTTAATCAGACCCACCTCTCTGGAAGGTGTTTTATCCCCTTTCTACGTTGCTGCTTTATATTGTCGAGATAACAATCTACTTTTTGAAGCACGTGAACTGGTGACTAAAATTTCAAGAAAACATCGGCAATTTGAAGAAGGAAGACTGCTCGAAAGAGCGCTTTATGAACAAGAGATCAAAGGTCTTAAAAAACAAATCCAGAAATTAGCGACTCAGCATCAAAAAGAAAAATATACCGCAGGTGCGAAAAATCAATGTGAAAAACAAGCAGTTCTTGAAATTCGAAACCTAGATATTTTAAATCAAAAAACTGACAATTCTCTAAAACAATTTTGGACAGATAAAGCGCATGAAAATGTGTTAGGTTTGGCAACTGAAATGTTCAAATTAGACAGAACTGCTAAAAAGACGATGATATTTTCAAAACACTCTAATCGGGATCTTAAAGTTTCAAAAACCACATCCCGGCAAGATGAATTTCAAATGCAGCAACACCCTCTTAATCCCTTAAGGCCTTCATAATAGGCTAGCTCATTTCTTCCATTTGATGGATCTGGATGTCTAAGCGTCGTTCCCCTCTAAAAAAATTCGCTTTCACAGAAAAAGCTACTTTCACAAAATCTCCTAATTTGACATGAATACTAGCATCATTAGTTTGACGTATTTTAAACCACACCCCAGTAACGTTCATGCCTTCTGTTTCCAAGGTGATCCGAGCATGTGTGCCATCCCCCATATAACGAATGTCTCTTAAATACCCCACTAATTCAAACACGGGAGATTCAAACTCACGTCCAAAGGGCTCTAATTGATTTAAAATATCGACAAATTCTAGCTTCAAATACTTAGCCGATAGCATTCCTTCTGTCCAAATTACCGGACCCAATGTTTGTTCGCACAACTGTTTGCACGATGCAGCTTCGAAGGCTTCTTTAAAATCCTCAAAATGCTTCAATTGTAAAGTAACCCCTCCAGCTCCTTTGTGACCTCCAAATGCCACAAGCATCTCTGGAAATTGATCGGCAACGCATTGCAAGGCATTCCGAACATGAAATCCTTCTATTCCTCGTATAGAACCTGTGATAATTTCAGGATTAGTTACCTTCGGCGTAAAAAATGCAGTGGGACGCCCAAAGACCTCTTTAATTCGACTCGCCGCTATACCGTGTACGCCGCTATGGCTATTATCTAGGTAAATACAAATGCTGCTGTACCCTTTTTGGACAAGTTCAGCTGCAGCTGATAACCCTCGAATAACGATATCCTGTTGAATGGCTTTACGCTCTGCATTGTGATCTTGTAATGAAAATAACCAAGCCATCGCTTCTTCGTCTGTTTCAGACAGTAAAAAACTAACTGATCCAAATGCCGTGGCTAAACGTCCATCGCTATTTAACAAAGGACCTATTCTAAAAGCCAAATCCTCCGAAGAAAGTGCACTGGGGATACTTGTTTTTAAAGCTCTCCAACAAGCGCGATTTCCCTTTTCTATAATTCGGATCCCATACGACACAACCGCGCGATTATTAACGCTTCTTGCAATACTCACACAATCGGCAATGGTTCCCACGGCAACAAAATCTAAGGAATCTAGTAGGCTAGGTGCATCGCTTGATAAATAGCCGCTCTGCATTAATATTTGCCGTGTGGCAGCCATTAGAAGCCAGGCTACCATACACCCTGCAATATAAGGATCCCCATAACCGCAGTCTTCTCGGGTTGGGTTTAAACAGACCAAGGCACTTAAAGGAATACCTTCTTTAGGAATTTCATGATGATCGGTAACAATAACATCAATTCCTGCTTGTTTTAGTTTAACGATCCGAGGTTCATCAGAAGATCCATTATCCGCAGTAATAATCAAACTTGGTCTTGGGTTGCTTTCTAATATTCTATTAACAACCGATTCTGATAACCCATATCCTTCTGTTATTCTATGGCCAATATAAGATAAAATTTTATCCTTAGGATGTCGAAAATGGTGCACTAAATTGTGAAACAACACGGCATGGCTTGTTTGTCCATCGCAATCATGATCGGTTTCAATACCAATGTATTCACCCTCAATAATAGCCTTGGCTACTCGCTCGGCCGCAATATCCATATCTTTTAATCTAAAAGGTGAAGTGAGAAATTTTAGTTTAGGAGAAAGTGCATCTAAGATAGGGATCTCAGAAACTAAAGCGCGAGAAGCCACAATCCTGGCTAACACCGGATCTAATCCTTCATTTAAAGCCTGCTGTAGAATAGCTTCGTTAAATGGTTTGGTTTTAATAACCGATCTGGGCAAATCTATTTTAATCATTAGGGTATTCTAAGAAGAATTACATATAATAGATACTATGGAATTAGTATTAGACAATGGAAAAGCGACTTATCAAATCCAAGGATATGAAAATCAGTCTATAATAGTTAACAATCATACTTATGTCTGCCCCATTTTAATCATGCCAGATCTCTTAATAGCACCTTGGGGTTCTCCGTCGCTTACTGTTGAGGTTGTAGAGTGGGATCATTTTAGTATTTTGCTGTCTTTAAAACCACAGGTGCTATTAATCGGAACAGGCATACAACAGCACTTTCTAAATCCTCTTCTAACTAAAAAAATGAGAGAACACAAAATTGGCCTTGAAGTAATGAATACAGCTGCTGCTTGCCGAACCTACACATTATTAATGGCGGAAGGACGTAATATTGCAGCATGTCTTTTTTGTTAAAGCATTTATTCCCAATTTGAAATGCTGTTAGGGACATAAGGGCTGCCGTTTGAATATAACGTCCAACTAATATTTCCAGGCGCTATAATAGTAGCAACTGCATAAATCGCTGGATTTTGCCCGTTACCCCCAAATGCAGCATCATTGCTTGAAACAATCACAGCACAAGGACCATACTCATACTCGTTCTCATAATCAATAATTGCACTGGTAAGAACAGAGGTTGTAGGATAGCTAAAACTTTGAGGCATACTTGTGCAATCTGAGGATTGCGTCGAACTAATATAATCTGTTACCGCTGCTTGCCCTGCTGCACTTGCTAATAATAATTCTTCTGTTTTTGCACGAAAAGTATATTCTGTGTATGTGGGTATAGCTACAGCTGCTAAAACAGCAACAATTGCAACCACAACCATCAGTTCAATTAGTGAAAAACCTTTGTTTATTTGCATACTCATGTATTCACCC
>JBEICO010000154.1:0-3454 GCA_040383965.1 Francisellaceae bacterium | reverse complement strand
TTTCCTCTTTTAGGGCTGCAGACGCCGAAATAAAGTTGGACACTTCTTTTCTAGGGGTTGAGTTTGCAACTAATCTATCTAATAACTCAAATAAATAGACTTCTTTATATTCATGCTCCCCTACAGTCACTTGTTGGAAATTCGCTTGAATTAATTTTTCCTGTGGTAGTTTTGCAGTAAACCCACCTGTATCAGAATCTATTAAAAATCCTCCAAGCATTAACACACAGTCTGAGTCTTCTATTATTTTACGCACTGCTTCACGACTCCAATCACCCTGATAAACCCCTATAAATTTTGGGTGATCTTCAGAAAGAGCGGTTTTTGCGGTTGGGAAAACACAAAAGGGTATTCCAGTTCCTTCTATGAAATTTTGGATCTTTTCTTGCAACCCATGGCGAATAATCTCCCATCCCAGTAAAATAACCGGTTGTTTTGCTGCCTTTAACCGTAAACATATTTCCTCTTCCGCTTTTTGCAGGATGTCGGTATCACTGGTTTTGTTTAGATAGACAAATTTTTCTGGCAGAGGACAGGGATGAACCACGAGATCTGCCGGTAATTCTAAATAGATGGGTTTTTTATAAAATATACATCTTGCTAAAGCCCTATCTATTTGCTCGGGTATCTGCAACGGATCCTCAAGATATTCACAAGCAACTGTAATGTTGCGAAACATGTCCCGCGCCACACCATAGTCTTTCCCTAAAGTATGATGCAGCATTCTTCCGGCAACAGCATGATGTCGTTCAGGAGCACCCGCAATCAAGACCACGGGTACATGCTCAGCAAAAGCGCCGGCTATTGCATTAATCGCACTTAAAGGTCCCACCGTAAATGTTGTTACAACTGTGCCTAATCCATGAATACGAGCATAACCATCTGCCGCATACGCTGCATTTAATTCATTACAGCAATTAATTTGTTTAACAGGCCCTTTTACAACTTGCTCCATAAAGCCCAATACCACATCTCCACAAACGCCGAATAAATGCTTAGATCCTAATTCATGCAATCGCTGTAATAAATATTGAGATATGTTGTTCGACTTACTGTCCATGTTTAGCTCCACTGAATTACCTGTTATATAGAGCTTAGCAGCTCATTCGAGGCCTGGGTCTTAATATAGCTATCTTACAGAGCTTCATTTATGTTAGGATGGCACCTGATTGAGCGCCTCCCAATGCCCGCAGGCAACAATCAACGTATTTTACGTAAAACCCTTTTGGATTGTTGTGGCATTTGAGGAGAACTAAATTGTCTACGTCTACTGTACCTAATGTTTCGTCTTTAACTTTTGAATCCATGGAATTACACCCTAAAATCATGCAGGGTATTAAATCCAATAACTTTGATAACCCGACCAAAATTCAAGAGCTGGCTATCCCCGAAGTCCTAAAAGGCCGGGATTTGTTGGCAACTGCGGAAACAGGATCGGGCAAAACCATGGCCTTTGTTTTACCCGCTTTGCAAAAATTATCTATTCCTCCTACCGTTGAAGGTCGAGGACCCCGAGTATTAATATTAACGCCAACACGCGAACTGGCTACCCAAATTACCGACGCCATTGATAAAATGACTCGCTTTGTCCCGGTTAGGTTTGGTTCAATTACGGGTGGCATGCCCTATTATCAACAAGAACAATTGCTGCGAAAGCCTTTTGATATTTTAATAGCCACGCCAGGGCGCTTGATGGATCACATGGAAAAAGATCGTGTCGATTTTTCTCGATTAGAACTATTTGTCTTGGATGAAGCCGATCGCATGTTAGATATGGGCTTTAGACCAGACATGGAACACATTGCTAAAGCATTACCCAAACATCAAACCTTGCTGTTTTCAGCAACTTTAGAAGGTACGGTTCAAAAAGTTTCTAGGCATTTTTTAAATAATCCTGTTCTCATTGAACTCGCCAGAAACAACAAACCGCATCTGCTAATATCACAACGTGTGCATTTGGTGGACAATTTTAACCATAAGCGTGCTCTTCTTAGCCATGTCTTAGAAGAACCCGGCATGTGGCAAGCCATTGTCTTTACCGGTACCAAACGCGGAGCCGATGAATTGGTCGAAGATCTCTCCGAACAAGGGATCAACTGTGCTGCCTTACATGGTGACATGAAACAAAGTAAAAGGGCTCGCACTTTAGAGCAAATGCATCGCGGCAAATTAAAGGTTCTTATTGCAACAGACGTTGCGGCACGGGGCTTAGATGTAAAGAAACTTTCCCATGTGATTAATTTTGATCTCCCTCGTTCGGCAGAAGATTATGTACATCGTATTGGGCGTACTGGTCGGTGTGGTGAAAAGGGAACTGCCATTTCATTAGTGGGGCCGAAAGAAGGACATCTTTTAGCACAAATTGAGCGCTTTACAGGTCAACGCTTAGAAAGACAAACTATCCCAGGATTTGAACCCAGAACAAGCTTTAATTCTCAAGGTTCTCAGGGGTCTCAAGGATCAAGGGGATCTAATGGCGGAGATCGAGCCCGGTCTAAATCTTTTGCTAAACCAGGATCTAAGCCCGGTAGAGATGGGAATCGTACCTCCCGCTTTGAAAAGCCAGAAAAAGGGGGCAGGCCAGCAAAACGGGCGGCTCAAACAAAAGTTTTTGCTAAACCAAGTCAGGGTCGCTTTAGTCGTAAGAAATCTGAAACACATTAGTTTATTAACTTATTTGTTAACAGCTATAGTAGAGGTATGAGTGACATACCTCTACCCAACAATAGCCAGACTGCATCGCCATTTTTAGTAAATGGGCTTTTTCGGATCCATCATCTTAACGATGCCCAAGTGTTGGCCCAATTTTTAGCCGATCTTTGCCCCAATCCCAGTTTAGCCGTTGTCGGTATTTCTGAAATTCTGGTAAATGCCATTGAACATGGAAATTTAGGGATCAGCTTTGAAGAAAAATCGGCCTTACAACTTCAAGACAATTGGCTAGAGGAAATTGAAAGACGCCTTAGCCTCCCTGAACACCAGCATCAATTTGTTGAAGTGAAATTCACCCGAACTGCAACCGAAATTGAAATTGTTGTAACAGATCAAGGAAAAGGTTTTGACGCTAAACAGTTTGAACCTTCTGGATCAGATCCATCAACAGCCTCTCATGGCCGCGGTATCTTACTCGCCAAACAACTTGCTTTTAAATCGCTTCGCTATTCAAAAAAAGGCAACGAAGTAACTTGCATAATTGCTTTATAACTTCCCTCTCCCGCTAGCGGCTTAATGCTTCTTATGGGTGCTCGCCTGTGCCATATCTAACAACTCTCTTAAGGCCACTGCAAACATCGTAAATCCCACATCAGCTGGATTTTTAAGTTCATTCACAAAATACTTCCAACGATTGGCTAGAATACTGTGCGTACTTAGCCATTTCTCTATTAAGGCTGTAGGGTTACTAAAATTACGGCCATTATGATTCATAATGCTTATGGTTAAACTGCGTTGTTGT
>JBEICO010000153.1:0-3481 GCA_040383965.1 Francisellaceae bacterium | reverse complement strand
GTGACTGGTGTGGGTGGGAGTCGACGTTTTGCAGAGCAAAATGCAGCGGAAGCGGTTTTAAAGGAACTTAAAAATGAACAATGAAGTACCTCAAACCATCTGCGGATATGTCGCCTTGGTGGGTAGACCAAATGTGGGTAAGTCGACGCTTATCAACCAACTGATGGGTTCAAAATTGAGTATTACTTCTAGGAAACCTCAAACCACGCGACATCGGTTACTTGGTGTTAAAACTGCAGGACTTGTACAAATACTGTATGTGGATACGCCAGGCATGCATCTTAAAGAAGCACATGCGTTGAATCGTCAAATGAACAAAGAAGCACGTCGAGCATTGGTTGATGTTGATGTGGCTGTTTTTGTGGTGGATGGTTTAAAATGGACTGAGGAAGATCAATTGGTTTTTGATAGACTAGTTCATCTTAAGTGCCCTGTTGTTTTGGCAATTAATAAAACCGATACCCTTCCTGAAAAAAGTGTGCTATTGCCCTATATTGAATCGCTGTCTTTAAGATTTCCATTTTATGAAATTATCCCTATTTCTGCTAAAAAGAAGACCAATATAACCGCTCTAGAAAAAATTATTGTGGGCTGTTTACCCAAGAGCCCGCATTATTTTCCAGATACAGCGTTTACGGATAGAACCCCTCGGTTTAGAATGGCTGAAATGATCCGTGAAAAAATTGTCCGAACCCTTGGGGAGGAATTGCCTTATTCCACTACCGTTGAAATTGAAACGTATCAAGCAGCCGAGCGGATCCCGGTGATCAGTGCTATTATTTGGGTTGAACGAGACGGTCAAAAGCCCATTGTGATTGGAAAAAATGGAGAAAGACTTAAGGAGATAGGGATCCGAGCTCGAATGGACATTGAAAAATTTTTAGGTAAAAAAGTGCATTTAAAATTATGGGTTAAGGTCCGTGAAGGATGGTCAGACGATGAGCGTGCACTTAAGAGTTTGGGATATATTGATTTTGAGTAAGAGGTAAAAACGTGCAGCGTTTTGGATCCCAGCCAGCTTATATCTTACATTCAAGGCCTTATCGGGAAACCAGTGTGCTGATGGAGGTATTAACCCGAGATCATGGAAGGATTAGTGTTATTGCAAAGGGAGTTAGAGCCCCAAAGGCACGTTTGCGAGGACTATTACAGCCCTTTGTTCCTTTGTTAATAGATTGTGTAGGACGTGGTGAGCTTTTAACTTTAACGGCTTGCGATTCCGCAGGTGTCTTTGCATTTTTGGGGGGACGCCGTTTGGTGAGTGCGTTTTATTTAAACGAGCTCTTATTTCGTTTATTGCATCGCTTTGATCCTCACCCAGAATTATTTCACCATTATCAAAGAGCCATGGAAGGGTTAGCGGGCGATCAAGAAGAGCAGCTCATTCTTCGAAAATTTGAAAAGTCGTTATTAAAAGTTTTGGGATATGAATTACAATTGGTGAAGGAAGCGGGCTCGGGAATTGAGATCGATCCTGAAAAAGAGTATTTTTTTGATCCGGAGCTTGGTCCGGTATTAGCAGAGGATCAAAGAGAGATGAATAATACTAAGCACCTACACTCGGTCTATAAAGGTAGAAGTCTTTTGGCTTTAGCTGCAGAAACTTTCACGGATCTGGCATTGTTAGGAGATGCTAAACGGTTAATGAGAAGAGCATTAGCCCATCATTTAGGCCAAAAACCATTGCAAAGTCGCAGGTTATTATGAATATTGTGGGAATTGGGACGGATATTGTTTCGGTTGCAAGAATGCAATCGATTTGGGAGAGGTTTCCCGAAGCTTTTGCGCGCCGTATTTTGACACTTTCGGAACTAGAAGCATTGCGAAAAACTCGCGATCCTGTGGCATTTTTAGCAAAACGTTACGCTGCTAAAGAGGCAGTTGCTAAGGCTTTGGGAACTGGGTTTCGTCCACAAGGGGTACGACTTTCTGAAATTGGGGTGGGAAATGATCCGTTAGGACGACCTTTTATCACCTGCACTGGAACAGCACTTCTTGAAATGCAAAAATTACAGGTGTTGGACAGCCATCTTAGTTTGGCAGACGAACGGGAATTTGCAGTAGCTTTTGTGGTACTTGCGGGTAGCCAAAAAAGCGCCCCAGTAGAGGTTACTGGGGCAAAATAAAAACTTATGGCATAATCTGCCATAGGTTTCATCCTAATACTGAGGTTAAGATCTGTCAACTGTTTTTTGGTTCATTTAAAAACAACGTGTTCCGCTTCATCGATGACTGCATTAATGGCTTTATTGAATGCATCTAGAAGGGGTTTAATGGTTTCTATCGAATGATTGGCAATAGCTGTTTCTAACCTTTGGGTACATTTCTTAAGTTCAGGAACTCCGCAATAACAACAAGCGCCATGAAGTTTATGCACATCATCTCTTAGAGCTGTCCAATTTTGTTCTAGAAAATCTTTGTTGATCCGTGTTTTTTCTTCTGGTAATGAGGCAACTAATTTCTGGAAAAATTCTTTTGCCAAATCGAGGCGTCCACCAGCAAGTTTTTTAGAAAATTCCCAATCAACGGCACTTAGCTGTTTAGAGGGATGGATCCATTTATGGATCATATCTTTTAGTTCGCTCTCGCCAATGGGTTTTGCGAGATAATCATCAATACCTGCTGCTAATAGTGCTTGCTTTTCATTTAACATTGCGTGAGCAGTGAGGGCGATGATAGGGGTTGGTTTTCTATGATAGGTAGATTCTCTTTTTCGGATTTCATGTGAGGCTTCAATGCCGTTCATATTGGGCATGCGAATATCCATTAGGATCAAATGAAAACTTTGTTGTTCAACCGCTTGCACTGCCTCTTCACCGCTTTTTGCAGCAGTCACTTTCATCCCCATGTCTTCAAGTAAAATGGTGATTAACCGTAAATTATCATGATTGTCATCTACTGCTAATATATTTAAGGAATCTTTTAGAGCTGTGTCAAGATTGGGATTATTTAATGCAACAGTAAGAGGCGTGGGATCTTTCAGAGGATCTTCAATATATTTTTCTACCTGAAAAGTAAACCAAAATGTGGCTCCTTTTTGGAGTTCGCTTTCCACACCAATATTGCCACCCATTTGTTCAACTAATTTTTTACAGATCACGAGCCCTAGCCCTGTTCCTCCAAATTTACCAGTCATATTTGTTTTAGTTTGGTTAAAGGCTTGGAACAGTACTCTTTGTTCTTCCGGTGCTAACCCAATCCCGGTGTCAGTGACATTAACGCGAATCGTTAGGTGAGAATAGGTTTCTTGCTCAAGCATGACACGTATAATGACGCTTCCCTTGTCTGTAAACTTGATAGAGTTATTCACCAAGTTAGTTATAATTTGTTTAACACGCAATGGATCTCCAAGAACTTGGCTAGGAACGTCGGAGTAGATCAGGGGAATTAAGGTGATCCCTTTTTCATGCGCATAGGGAGCCAATAAATTTAATGATTCATCAATGCAGTCTCGAATATCCATAATGTTTCGATCAATTCG
>JBEICO010000152.1:0-3498 GCA_040383965.1 Francisellaceae bacterium | reverse complement strand
ACGAAATTTTATTAACATATTTATCGGTTTGCTTCAAAGCCTCTACTACAGCTGGACTACTTAACACCGTTTCCGATCCACACACCTGAACCAACACTCGTTTTAAAGCCGCTTCAAATAAGGCAGGTTGGTCCAAAACAGAACCCTCAACCTTAGTAGGTAACTCAACTTCATACAAGGGTTTTAGTTCCCCTGCCCAAAGGGAGCCCACAACCCCAAAAAGCAAACAAGTCCATAAAATCTGTTTATATATGCAGTTTATCGTGTTCTGCACTCTTTAATACTCCTAAATCTATAGCCTGTCAGTATATCGCTTTCCCAATAATTAATCTTCACTTGAGAATCAAGCCCTCAATAACTGCTATAATCCAAACAATGCATACCTGTAAAATAAGTTGCCTTCTATTCTGTTTACTATTGCCACCCGCTGTTTTTGGCGACAGATCGCTTCCAACACCCATTTTAGAATATGAGGCCAGTTACACCCTCTATTGGCACGGCATTCGAGTTGGAACCAGTACCCATACTATTCAAAAAAAGGATAATCAAATTACAGAAGCGAACGCTGTAACCAAACCTATTCTTTCTATTTTGCCTTTCTTTTCAAAAGAACACAGTCGGTTTTTTTTAACGAATCAACAAGCCACTCCTTTGCAATTCGAATATCAAACGCATGAAAAAAAGAAAAAGCAAAGTGGGAAAATTCTTTTTAACTGGCCCCAAAAGACGATTAATAATGTAAAGGACGAACACCCACCCGTGATTTCTTCCTTGCCCGCACAAGCACAAGACAAAATTTCTGTGTATTTTCAACTTCGCCAAGATTTACGACAAGAAAAGTACCCGTTAAAATATACCGTGATTGAACCCGATCACGTTAAAACATATCTATTTTCCATTGTTGGCCACGAAACCCTTAATACGGCTCTTGGAGAATATGACACCGTGATCCTAGAACATCTTTCTGAAAATAAAGAACGGTTAACAACGCTTTGGTTGGCAAAAGATCTGGATTATGTGGTTGTCAAATTACAACAAAAAATTAACGGCAAAAAAGTGGGATATTCCACGCTTAAAACGCTTAATGTTACCTCTTAGTTTATAAACCAAACAGAAAAACAATTCCATTTTGTACCCATGCCATAGGCGGCTGAAGAATAGCAGATAGCACTTTAGTTAAAATTAGAAGCACTAAAATCATAAACCCATACGGCTCTATGGAGTCATAAATCTGCGCCCATTTTAGTGGCAACATGCTAGAGACCACTCGACTGCCATCTAAGGGAGGAATAGGTAATAAATTTAAAATCATTAACAATACATTAATGGAAATACCTGCATAACCCATATAAATTAGAAATACAGCATTTGCAATGCCAAAGTTTAAGAGAACCGAACCAAACTTTGCAACGAAAGCCCACATAAATACCATCAAAAAATTTGAGGCGGGTCCTGCAATTGCAACCAATGCTGCGTCTCTTCTTGGCTTTCTTAAGTTTCGCCAATCTACTGGAACTGGTTTTGCCCAACCAAAAATAAAATTTCCCGCTGTCAAACACAAAATAGGTACGATAATGGTTCCCATTAAATCAATATGTTTTACTGGATTTAAGGTAAGACGCCCCATCATGAGCGCTGTTCTATCCCCTAATAAATTGGCAACCCAACCATGAGCCACTTCATGAACCGTCACAGCAAATAGCACTGGTAGGATCCAAACTGAAATTTCTTGAGCTAAATTTAAATTATTCATTTATGGCTTCCTGTGAATTCTGAAATATACCGATTATGATTTCCTTGAATATGACTTATCCGTTTATCCCATTCAATTTCCCAAGCCAGAGGAGGGTATTGTTTATTCCAGGCTAAAAATAACTGGGTTTGGCTCTTACTTAGCGCCATAGAATATTGATCTTGCATGTATAAATAAGCTCTTGCAATAGTGCCTTTAATATCATTGCACGGTTCTACGCGACGTGATGCTTTATCAATTTTAAATTCACAAGCCCCTAATTGACCTTTTGGCACTTCTCCCAAAATCCCAAATCGATAATTGGATCTTATGGCATTTAATTCTCCAATTTCCGGAACCAAATTATGCAAGTCTGATTCCATCTCTCTAAACCGTTTATCCATTTTGCGACAACAGGAACGGCCTTTATAACATTTTTGATGTTTTTGACAACATAGTGCTTCTCGCCAACAAGGCAGCTGATTTCCCCAGTGACTCACAGGAACAATATGTTCCCATTCTAAACGACGGGCTCTTCGCTTGTCTTTTTGAATGGTATACCCACAAGATTTCAGATCCACTACACCCTGTTTATCAAATTTACAACCACAATAAAAAGTCACTCGATGATCCGCATAAATGCGTTGTGCCATTTTTTTGGCTTTAGTAAAATTGCCAGGGACTTTGGCTACCGCTGCTTGAGTTACGAACAGAAAGAAAACAAAAAAAATAATTTTCAAACAGAAATAAATCCCCGCTTTTGCGGGGATGAAGCCACGGGAAAATAAAAACATTTTTAAATTATGCTTCATCCGCAACCACAATTTCAGGATCATTATCCGTTATCGCTTCTACGGCTTCCAATAAAGGTCTTAATTCTTCTTTTTGATGTAATTCAGTTACAATATCACAGCCACCTATCAATTCTCCGTCAATATAGAGCTGTGGAAAGGTTGGCCAATTAGCATATCCAGGCAAAGTTGTACGAATATCCGGGTTTTCTAAAATATTCACATAAGAGTATGTCGTGTTTAAGTCCGACAATATTTGCACCACTCGTCCTGAAAACCCACATTGAGGAAATTGCGGACTTCCCTTCATATAAAGTAAAACCGAATGATTAGCTATTTGCCGTTTGATCTTTTTCAAAGTTTCTTCTGAATTCATGATTTCAGCTCCTGGTTAGTCTTCTTTGACAATTTTACAGAAATTTTACAAAAAAAGAAATCCACCCAAATTATAATCCCTTTAGCGAGTTAGCTCTCGAGACCAAAATCATTTACTGAAAGCTTATATAAAACTAATTTTTGCCTTAGAAACTTTGTTGCTGATACACTCTTTCTTTAATGTTTATTTTCGCCCGTTTAGGAGAGCAAAATGGCTATAGAATTACCTCCCTTACCCTATGAATTAAATGCTCTAGAGCCTCATATCTCACGTGAAACCTTAGAATATCATTATAGTAAGCACCACCAGGCTTATGTTAACAACTTAAATAATCTTCTTCCTGGAAGTCCCTTCGAGAAAATGCTGCTTGAAGACATTATTCAAAAAGCATCTGGCCCCATTTTTAATAATGCGGCTCAAGTTTGGAATCATACCTTTTATTGGCACTGCCTTAGTCCACAAGGAGGAGGTGAACCCACAGGAAGTTTAGCTGATGAACTTAAAATCAAATCATATCGTTATTTGAGACTTCGGTTTAGACGATGATCACGAGAACGAAATATTTCTTTATCGTTTTTTGATACTATTCGGTTTTCTGT
>JBEICO010000151.1:0-3531 GCA_040383965.1 Francisellaceae bacterium | reverse complement strand
TCGGATCTTACCAGTAGTAGGTTTAAATGGTAGTCCTTCGCAATATTTAGGGCCTCTTATCCAAAATTTACAAGAACAAGGTATTGGCATAGAGTTGCGTCAAGTTCAAATTAACCAAGAAGAAAAGGCGCAAGCTATGCTGCGCCTTTGGAATGCTACCTGTGAAGTGTCAGATCATTAGCGATTAACTCAAGCTAGTCAGACTTTCTCTGCTTTTTTTTGACGAGCCAGATCGGCAGGGGAAGGCAAAGTAATGTTTAATTCCAACACCGAGCAATTATCGGTGCGTTGCAACTGAACATTCACCTGATCTTGATTAATTTGTACATATTTACAAATGACCGTCAATAACTCATGGCGTAACTTAGGCAGAAAATCGATATCACCCTCATCCGTGCGTTGGTGAGAAAGGACAATTTGTAATCTTTCTCTGGCGACGCTTGCAGATTTTCGACTTCCCTGAAGCCCATCTAAAAATTTTCTAAAAAAACTCATGCTGGACTCCTTGTAAAGAGCCGGAAACTATCCAAGATCTTAGTTTTCCATCCTTTTTGAGCATTAGAAGTTTCTTCACCCAACAAGCGAGAAACAGCATCTTGATAAGCACGTTTTGCATCACTAGATGGACCAAGGGTAACTGGGACACCGCTATTGGAGGCATTTAGGACTGCTGTAGATTCTGGAATGATACCTAATAGGGGAATCGCTAATATTTCTTGTACGTCTTCTACACTCAGCATTTCTCCTCGTTGCACTCGACTTTGAGAATAACGAGTGAGTAATAAATGCTTTTTAATTTCTTGATTTTGCTCAGCACGTTTGGTGCGGCTATTTAATACCCCAATGATCCTATCGGAATCACGAACCGAAGAGACTTCAGGATTAGTGACAACGACAGCTTCATCGGCAAAATAAAGTGCCATCAAAGCACCTCGTTCAATTCCAGCCGGGGAATCACAAACGATAAATGCGAATTCTTTGCGTAAGTCGTCGAGTACTTTTTCAACACCTTCTTTAGTTAGCGCGTCTTTGTCTCGGGTTTGTGAGGCGGGAAGTATATATAAATTTTCAGAACGTTTATCTTTGATTAGAGCCTGACTAATATTTGCATCACCGTGGATGACGTTCACAAAGTCGAATATAACACGTCTTTCACATCCCATAATGAGATCAAGGTTTCTAAGGCCAATATCAAAATCTATGACAACCGTTTTATGACCTCGGTTGGCAAGTTCAGCTCCAATAGCAGCACTGGATGTGGTTTTACCCACCCCCCCTTTACCGGATGTGACAACAATAACTTTTGATTCTAGTTTCACCATGAGACCCTTCCAATTGTATTGACTTTGTATTTAACCTATAGCGCTCGAATATGCAAGCGGCCTTCTTCTAGGGAAATGTCCACAGAAAGACGCCATGTCGTTTGGTCAATATCCTCACTAATTTTATATTGCCCCGCAATAGAAACAAGTTCAGCTTCTAAACTTTGGCAAAAGATATGTGCCGTTTCGTCTCCGGTCACCCCGGCTAATGCCCTGCCTCTTAGGGGACCATAAACATGAATATTTCCATCTGCTAATAGTTCTGAGCCATGGCTAACGGGTGCCAATACAATTAAATCCCCGCCGCGCACATAAATTTGTTGGCCAGAGCGTACGGGCTCTGTCACTATTTTAGAGTTACTGCCTCTGATTTCTGCTTCAACCTTAGAGGGGGATGGAGTGGAAGTTTTAAGAGCAGGCTCTTCTGATGATTTAACCGGATCCTTGCCGCCGTCTTGAAAAATAGGTAAACCGGCAAGAGTTGCGGCTGCTTGTTGTTCTTTATGCCCACCTTTGACACCAACGGGACTTAATTGATGGCGTATTAAGATATCTAGAAGTTTTTTAAAGTCGAGTTCTACACCCGACAGATGCAATTTTTGTAAATCAACCACGATAGGGGCGCGATGAAAAAATTTAGGGGCTAGTTGAATTTTAGCGGCTAGTTGGGTTTCAAAAAGAGGTAGATCTGCTCCCAGCATTTGTAAAGCCGTTAGAGGATAAAGTCCGCCCTTAAGTTGAAACATTGAAGCGGATCCTTCCATTAATTTCGAAGAACTTGACATATTTCACCTCGAATGAATCGTTGATTGTAAAGATCCGGTCGCGATATGTCAAATGCAAAATTGGGTTTGCCATCTGAATATGAGTTCGCTTGTAAACAGTATTCAGGATGGTAGACTAAATTTTTTTTGTGAGCAGAGAGTCAAAGGAGAGCAAAAACATGTTTCATTTGGCGAGTAAAGAAAAGACGGATATTCCCCTTTCGTTGTTAAGAATTATCACCGATTTCATGCCTGAGATTTCGGGTGTTCAACTTAAACGTGTTTTGGAACAAGTGGAACAGATCCTTAAAAATGCGATGATTGGTTTAAATAGACTAGAAGCTATCAAGACACAGAGCCCTGCCTGTATTCCCTATGCTCAAATGGTATTAGAGGAATGGAGAACCTTGGAAGATGAAGTAATGGGTCATATTAGTACCCTGGATAGAGCATTAGGACAGAGTCTAGCTGTGCCTCAGCATTCCTCTCAACATTCCACCCCGTTGCATTCACCTCGTCCCTTAACTCCGTCTGGTAGTTTAAATAAATCTGGAAATTATGAAAAACCAAGTGTCTCAAGTTCTTCAGTGCCTTTGAATGCTTCTCAAAAATTAAATAAATCAGGACATCTAAGCTTAAGTTTAACTAACCTAAATGCCGCACGTTTGAATATACCATCACAAACGGCAACAGTAGCAGTTACCACAACAACATCGCAGTCTGCTCTTTCACCTCGATTTTTGGATGGCATTTTGCCAGCCTACACCAGTTTCAAAGAAGCCTTAACCCCTCGTTCTATTCCAAATCAATATGTTCCTGAGGGAAAAGAGCTTTGTTTGCAGACGATGTTACACTTAGAAAGCCTGATAAAAAAAATGCACAGAATTTTAGATCGTTTTAGAGTTCATACTCTTAGTGAGATTTCGAAGGAAGCGAATAGGGTATTTCTATTATTAAGTGCCATGGAAAAGTTTAATGAAGCATTTCGAGGGATTTATCTTCAGAAGGGGATTGGCATTTATGAGGGAGATGCCCATGGGATGACAGTTATCCTAGATTGGTGGGATAAATTAACAGAATGGGCGAGCCTTGTTCCCCTTGAGTCAGAAGGTTTTAAAAAGTTAAGGGTGGAGTTATCCTTAATTCGTGCCACAGAGAAACTAAAAGCGCAATTTATTCGTAGGATAAATCGTTTTTTTTCAACCAAAAATAATCAGGGAGATGAACTGGGTCCTCAGGATTTTTTGAAGCACTTTTTGGAGGTGTTGTCACAGTTTTCGAAGGGGGATAATTCGGATCATTCTTTGAAAGTGAGAGAGATATTAAAAAACTTGATGGACAATGGTGTGCTTTATGCATTGGTTGAATCGATTGTGGCATTTGATGCTTTTATAGGTAAGAATCCAAAAGCTATTTTATTTATGGGCAATCTTGAAAAACAACTT
>JBEICO010000150.1:0-3541 GCA_040383965.1 Francisellaceae bacterium | reverse complement strand
CATACTCCTTTCTGATCTCATCAAGAACGGCAGTTTTTTTGAAAAATTCCGTATAATAAGCATCGTTTCGCTCTTGTTCATCTTTTGTAACACTCATTTCATTATCTCCCCATTTGCTTATGTTTGGCTTTTAGAGGTTGATAAAAATGCAAAGTTCCAAAAATATATTGCTATAACAAAAAATATATTGCAGATGTTGCAAAAGAATCGAAACGTGCCTGGTATTTAATCAGTGCTGTTATATTATGTGTATAAACCCTTATGGCTAAAGAGGGAATTTTAGGGAAAGGAATTGGCAGGCATTCTATTGGCTATAGTGCAGAAAAAACTAAAGTGTAAAATCATAGTCCATAATCAAAGGTGCATGATCTGAAAAGACTTCATCGTTGTATATACTCGCAGATTTTATAGTTTTGGTGAGTCCTGGCGTGATAATTTGATAATCAATTCTCCACCCTACATTGTTGGCTCTGGCATTAGCGCGATGGGACCACCAGGTATATTGATCCGGCTCTTGATTCACCACCCGAAAAGCATCTACATAGCCCATAGGCCCAAAGAGCTTATCCAACCAGGCACGTTCTTCGGGTAAAAATCCTGAGTTTTTTTGATTGGATTTCCAGTTTTTAAGATCGATATTTTTATGGGCGATATTCCAGTCGCCGCATAATATATATTCTCGGTTTTCTTTTCTGTGGGCGATCAATATTTTTTCGTAGTGGTCTAAAAATTCGTACTTGATGGCTTGGCGAGCTTCTCCACTGGTGCCAGATGGCAAATAAAGAGATGCAATGCTGATGTTTTTAAAATCAACTTGAACATAGCGTCCTTCGGTGTCTGCTTCTTTCCAGCCTAGGCCATAATGAACCTGATCGGGTTTAACTTTGGAATAAATGGCAACGCCGCTATAGCCCTTCTTTTCAGCTTCACACGAATAGATATGGTAGCCTTCTGGTCTAAATTGGCTATCGCTTAATTGATGGGGATGGGCTCGTGTTTCTTGGAGGCAAACCACATCGGCATTTTCCTTTGAAAGCCAACTAAAGAATCCCTTTTTGGCTGCGGATCGGATCCCATTTAGATTGGCGGTGATGATTCGAGTCATATATTAATTTCTCTGGGTACGTCACTTATAATTTCTTTGCTTTCAAAGCAGGTTTTAGGCTACCTGAGCACTTACTTGCTGTAAAGTGCTTTTAAATGGTGTACTAGTCGTTGACACAGTGTGACAGTCAACCTACAATGATACATTATCTTTTTTATACTTTTAAAGTCACCCGTTATGACAAAAACTATGTTATCCGATCGAAGTTATTATTTTTTTCTTATCGTCATTACCATGATGTCTTCAGTCAGTCTTTTTGCGACGGATGTTTATCTCCCCGCTTTACCAGATATGGCTATTCATTTCAATTGTAGCCAAACGGATATTCAACTTAGCTTTACAGTTTTTTTATTGGGGCTTGCAGCCTGCCAATTGGTTGCGGGGGTATTGTCTGATCGGTTTGGTCGCAAAAATATCGTGATTTTAGGTTTTTCAGTGTTTATAGTGTCTTCAGTTTTATGTGCGTGTGCGGCAACTTTATCCCAATTTATTATCTTTAGAATTATGCAGGCAATGGGAGGGGGTGTGGGATCTGTCATTAGCCGTGCATTGGTGGTGGATCGTTATGATCGCCAAGGTGCTGTGAAAATCTTTTCCACGATTTTCCCCATTGTGGGCTTATCTGCAGCAATAGGTCCTTTCATTGGCGGGTACCTTACGTTTTTTTGGGGATGGCAAAGTATTTTTTATTTTATTGCTTTTTTTGGTGTCGTAATTTTATCTTCCGTTGCATATTGCTTAAAATCAGAAGAGGTTCGCAAGCCTAGAATTCATCCCAAAAGAGCAATGGTGCTGCAAGCACAAGGGTATTGGGATGTTATGTGTAATTTTGAATTTTTAGCCTATGCCTTTATTATTTGTACGTCTTTTTCAGTTTTTAGAAGTTATGCGGTCGAATCTCCCTTTGTATTTAGTAACCAAGGGTATGCTGCAGAAGAAATTGGAGGTTTTTATATCTTATTGTCTTTAGCGTATATCATTGGGAATTTATCAGCTAAAAAACTGATTAATCATAGAAGTGTGAAGCAAGTTTTGCGAGTCGGGATTTTATTTTCCGTAGTGGGCGGTATTTGTATGGTGGCATCGACGATCTTCTTTACGAACAGTCCCTATGCGATTATTATCCCGATGACAATCATCACAACAGGAAATGGTTTCTTGTTCCCTGTAGCTTCTGCAGGTGCTATGACATCTGTTCGAGGAGAGTTTGCAGGCACTGCCTCTGGATTGATGGGTGCGTTACAATTTATTTTAGCGGCCATCTGTATTAATTGGGTAGGTGAGTTGTGTCATGGAGAAGCTGTTTATATGTCTTTATTTGTAGGCTTAATTATTTTAATGGGCTTAGGGTGCTATTTTCTATTATCCGTTTATAACAGAAAGGAAGTATTAGATGGCTCATAGTATGACAGGGTATGCGAGCCAAGACGTCTCTCTAACAGGAGGTACGGCAAGGTGGGAGATCCGCTCTGTTAACCATCGTTATTTAGAACTTTCTTTTAAATTGCCTTCGCAATTTAGTGAGCTAGAGTTTTCATTGCGCGAATTAGCTAAAAAGAAATTGCATCGTGGCAAAGTGGATTGCTTTTTAAGAGTTGATTTATTAGAGGCAGCTGAAATGGATCTCTCTATTAATTTGGAATTGGCGGACAAATTAATGAATGCGCACACCCAAATTTCAGAACGGTTTAAATTGCAGGGTACGGCTTCAGGTTTTGATGTGTTGAACTGGCCTTTAGTGTTGCAAACTTCCCAGAGAGATCTTTCTGCATTAAAAGCGCCTTTGCAACAGTCTTTTGAAATCGCACTGCAACATTTGATTGAGACTAGAGCGAGAGAAGGGGAAAAACTTAAAGCGTGTATTTTAGAGCGTGTTTATAAAATGCATACCTTGATTGAGGGGGTCAACTCTAGACTCCCTGAAATCGAGCAAGCCTATAAAGCGAAATTTGCAAAGCGGATCCTTGAATTAAAATTAGAGATCGGTACTGATCGCTTTGAACCTTCGATGACATCGCTTATCCAAAAAATGGATATTACAGAAGAATTAGATCGCCTAAAAATGCATTTAACGGAAGTGAACCGGATCTTAACCGAAGATGAGTTGATGGGGCGCCGATTAGATTTTTTAATGCAAGAATTAAATCGCGAAGCCAACACCTTAGGTTCTAAAGCCATGGAGGGGGTTACCGTGCAAGATGGGGTGCAGTTAAAAGTTCTTATTGAAGAAATGAGAGAGCAAATTCAAAATATAGAATAGATATGGAGAGACTTAAGATGTTAACAAAAGGGGCTTTGTATGTGATTTCAGCTCCCTCTGGAGCGGGGAAAACCAGTTTGGTTAATGCTTTGGTGCAAGATATATCTGAGATAAAAGTTTCAATTTCATATACCACTCGTGCAATGAGAAAAGGGGAACAGGAGGGGGTTGACTAT
>JBEICO010000149.1:0-3613 GCA_040383965.1 Francisellaceae bacterium | reverse complement strand
TGAACATCCAACAGAACGCATAACCAAAACCCCCAAAATAAAAATACTGACTATTTTAGGATTAGGGTTGCCTTTTCCAGCTAACCAAAGCGCTATTAAAGTGGGCCACAAAAGCAAAAAAAAGCCTATAGGCTTATCAAAGCGCATTAATCGAAAATACGGGAGAATTTTTTTACAACTCATGTTGACGTTTTGTCATACTTTTTGAAAATTGTAAAGTGTCCCCAGTTTTAAAATGTGAGTGAGCTCATCTAAAGCTGCATAACTTTCTTGTAAAAATTTTGGATCTAGAAAATCTGGTGCAGAGAGTCTATCTCGATAGTGCTTAGAAATCCAGTTAATCAAATGCTCATATAGTTTCTGATCTAAAAAGACTTCGGGATGACAAGCCTTCCGTTCTTCGGAAGTTAAAACCATGCGAAGGCGCAAACAAGCAGGCCCACCACCATTTAACATACTTTGACGACAATCCACAAAGTGTAACGATTGGATGGGATTATTTTCAGATACGATCCTTAATAATATTTCATGTGCCTTACTCCCTTGGCATTCCATAGGTGCAATAATCGCCATTGCACCGCTTTTCAACGTCACTATTTGGCTATTAAAAAGATAAGATGCACCGCTTCTTGCAAACTTAATTCCTTATTTAAAACCGGAATTTTATAGAAAGGTTCGGGTATTATATTTTGGAGGGACTGTAAGGTTCCACTTTGATCTGCAAACGCCAATTCATGATATAAGAAAACATTTTGATTGGCCACCGAAATAACATCGTTATGGAATACACCTTGATCAACTGCATCCGGATTTTGTTTTGCAAAGAGAATTTTATTTTTAGAGAGTTGATGTGAGCGTGAAATAGCCTCGGATGCCAACAAAGATTGTCTTGCAGGGTTTCGTTGTGGTAAAACTCCCTTTTCTGGAAAGCCGCCTTTTCCATACACAAACAGATGTACTCCAGGATCGCCATACTGCTGGCACAAGCGATTATGATTGGCAGCGCCTTCATCTGCAAAGTCAACATGGGGGAACACAGGCTCATGGATTTTAAAATGTTTTTCGTTTGAAAAAATGGTTTTAAATAATTTTATATTGAATTCTGTTTCAATGGCACGATGAAAATGTGTGATAAGATTTGCCGGGGTTATATGTACTCTATGTTCAACACTATCGATGCTTGGCGTTACCGTTGCAGCATTCGCCATCCACATACTGGAAGCGGAATACACTCCATTAAAAATGGAAGGGGCATGCTGGGATGCGTTCTTTAGTATTTCGCTGTTTTTTCCCTTAAATCCTAAACCTCTCAAGATCTGGATGAGGGGTCGTTCATGGGGCGGAAATACCGCTTGAGGGATCCCGAGATCCATCATATATTTCATTTTTCTTAAGCCTTGCAATGCGGCTGCTTTAGGATCTGATCTACGCTTTGCATTAGCTTCAGAAGCCAAATTGCCGAAGGCCAATCCTGCATAATGATGCGTAGGTCCTACCAAGCCATCAAAGTTGACTTCAATTGCTGTCACAACGAAATTCCTGGAGAAATATTTTTAGGAAACTGTACTGTTTTCTCTTCTAAACTGGCAACAGGATAAGCACAATAATCGGCAGCATAAAAAGCGCTGGGACGGTAATTTCCACTTTGCCCAACACCTCCAAAAGGCGCACGACTGCTAGCACCCGTTAAAGGACGATTCCAATGCATTATCCCAACCCGAAGGGTATTTAAAAATTGTTGATGCAAATCTTGATCGTCACACAATAAACCCGCGGCTAACCCATAGGACGTATTATTTGCCTCTAACAATGCCTCTTCAAAATCATTCACCCAAATAAGCTGTAATAAAGGACCAAAAATTTCCTCGTCTTGTCTCTGTTGCACGGGCGTTACATCCAATAATCCCGGAGATAAAAAAGGTAAGTCATTGTGTATCCTCTGCATATGCAATAACGGCTTTGCGCCTTGATCTCTTAAATTCTGATATGAATCGAGGATCCGCTTAGCAGCGGCATTTGAAACGACGGGCCCCATAAAAGGCTCTGGCGTGTCAAAATAAGGGCCGACTTTCAGGGTTTTACACATCGCTATTAAAGCGTCTACAATTTCATTACCTTCTTTACCGCGTGGCATAATTAAACGACGCGCACAGGTACACCGTTGTCCTGCCGTAATATATGCCGACTGAATAATGGTATAAGCAGCTGCATTAAGATCTTTAACTCGATGCACCACCAAAGGATTGTTGCCGCCTAATTCAAGTGCCAAAATTTTTCCAGGCAAAGTTCCAAAGGATTTCAATAATTCTTGACCAACCTTAGCACTACCTGTAAAAAACAGGCCCTGAATACCGCGATGCTGCGCTAAGAGCTTTCCTGTATCAGCCCCACCTTGAATGAGTCCTATCACCCCTTGGGGTAGTTCTGCTTTTTCCCAACATTCAAACACTTTTTCTGCCACTAAAGGCGTAAGCTCGCTGGGCTTAAATACGACGGTATTCCCTGCAAGTAATGCAGGAATAATATGACCATTCGGTAAATGTCCTGGTAAATTAAAAGGCCCAAAAATTGCAATAACGCCATGCGCCCGATGCCGCGTAATAGAATATCCTGCATTGGTTGCTCCGGCATGTTCTTGACAACGTTCTTTATAAGCCTCGAGAGAAATAGACAACTTGTTGATCATGGCGCCTACTTCGGTGTCGGCTTCCCATAACGGTTTTCCGGTTTCCTTAGAAATAGTTTCCTGAAGTTCTTTTCTCGCCTTTTTAAGTTCTTCGCTAAAACGCTCAAGATAAGGTATGCGGGTTTCGACAGAAAGTTGCGTCCAAGCAGGGAATGCTTTAAGAGCTGCCTCTACGGCTTGATTAACTTGGGTTTTTTCGGCGCTTTTTCCTTGCCAAATAACTTCGCTGGTAGCAGGATTGACGGAAGAAAAAAGCTCGCCTTTGCCTTCCTGCCATTCTTGTTTAATAAATAGCTTACCAGACATAAATGAACTCCCACTTTCTACCGTAATGGACTACAACGGATCAGATCACCTTTTGCTATATTTAATTGCTTAGCAACCAACTGCTCTAGGATGACAGTACCAGATGCTGTAAATTCAACAGAACCTAAAGTTGCACGAAAGTCGTGTTTGGTATTACAAATCATCATTATTTTGTCAGATTTTATTTCTTTTTTAAAAGTTTCAACAAATGCTTGCTTTGACTCTAGCACAGTTTTAAGTCTGTTTTTTGAAACTTCTATTGTGGGGCCCGCATCAAAAATATCAATATGATTTTTAAATTGGAATCCCTCTTTTTCTAACACATGCCTTGCAGGTGTACTAAGCTCATGCGTTTTTCCAATCACATTTTGAGCCTCTGGCGACAATAGATCCACATAAATAGGATGATGCGGCATTAAATCAATCAAAAACTGGGATCCTTCGGTCGATTTTATATGGCTTGCCTCTTCGTAAGTCATCCCAAAAAAATGACGCCCTAAAGACTCCCAAAAGGGAGAAATCGCTACAGGATTACTCACACCTCTTAAGTCCGAAATAATTTTATCTGCAAATAATTGTTGGAACTCTGCAATGAATAAACAACGGGCACGAGACAAAAAT
>JBEICO010000148.1:0-3621 GCA_040383965.1 Francisellaceae bacterium | reverse complement strand
CGAGAATATTTAACCCATATAGAATCCGCTCTTAGCAACTTAAACCACGGGAAGTTTACTCAGGTTTCTTTGGTAGTGGGAGTAAAACGATTTGCAGCATCACCTGATCCTTCAACCCCTAAACAGAATGTTGGCTCTCTGAAAGAAGAGGTGCAACCGGAGCACCATCAAAGCAATTTAAATTCCTCATTTACGTTTGATAGTTTTGTGGAAGGGAAATCCAACCAACTGGCTCGGGCAGCCGCAAGACAAGTTGCGGAGAACCCGGGTGAGGCGTACAACCCTTTGTTTTTGTATGGTGGTGTTGGCTTGGGTAAAACGCATTTAATGCACGCCATTGGTAATTTTATGACGAACCCTAAAAATGGAAAACGTCAGGCAAAAGTTTTGTACCTACATTCCGAGCGATTTGTGGCGGACATGGTTAAAGCGTTGCAATCTAATGCTATTAATGAATTTAAAAAACGGTACAGAACGGTAGATGCTTTATCGATTGATGATATTCAATTTTTTTCCGGAAAAGAGCGATCTCAAGAAGAATTTTTTCATACTTTTAATGCATTGCTAGAAGGACAGCAGCAAATTATTTTAACGTCGGATCGCTATCCTAAAGAGTTAAGTGGTATTGAAGAACGTTTGAAATCACGTTTTGGGGCGGGCTTAACGGTTGCTGTAGAGCCCCCAGATCTAGAAACGCGAGTTGCAATTTTAATGAACAAAGCGCAACAATCTAACATTGATCTTCCGCACGAGGTTGCCTTTTTTATTGCAAAGCGCATTCGTGCCAATGTAAGAGAATTAGAGGGCGCGTTAAAGCGGGTTATTGCTAACGCGCATTTCACAGGAAGTTTGATTACGCTTGATTTTGTACAAGAGGCATTAAAAGATCTGCTTGCATTGCAAGAGCGCTTGGTTTCTATTGATAACATTATTAAAACAGTTTCTGAGTATTATAAAATTAAAGTATCTGAGTTGTTGTCTAAAAGACGTAGCCGATCGGTTGCGCGTCCAAGACAAGTGGCAATGGCGCTTTGTAAAGAGTTAACAAATCATAGTCTTCCTGAAATAGGCGATGCTTTTGGGGGGCGCGATCACACCACCGTGCTCCATGCCTGTCGACTTATTAAACAACTGGTCGAAAAAGGATCGGATATTGCAGAGGATTTTTCAAATTTGGTGAGAACTTTGTCCACTTAAGTTAGGACTATGTTATGCGTTTTACAGCAGAACGAGACACTTTTTTAAAACCTCTTCGCATGGTGGCTGGAGTTGTTGAGCGTAAACATTCGCAATCTTCTCCTGTTTTATCTAATGTTTTGATCCAGGTTGAAGGACAATATTTTTCATTAACCACAACCGATCAAGAAGTAGAGTTGGTGTCGCAAGGGACATTAGAACAGCCCGCATTAGAAAATGGAGCGGTTACGGTACCCGTTCGTAAATTGATGGATATTTGTAAAACTTTGCCAGAGAATCAAACGCTTTCTTTGGCAGAGGAATCTGAAAAAGTAATATTACGTGCAGGACGTAGTCGTTTTGCCTTATCAACCTTACCCGTAGCCGACTTCCCCAATCTAAATGAACAGGCGGGAGATTTTGAGTTTTTAATTCCTAAAAATAAATTAAGAGCCTTGATTGAGCAAACCTCTTTTGCGATGGCAGAGCAAGATGTGCGTTATTATTTAAACGGCATGTTGTTGGAAGTTAAAAATGGCTGTATTTATGGGGTTGCAGCAGATGGACACCGTTTGGCTTTTGGAAAAATGGTGTTATCTGGAGATAATTCAAAGGGCATTCGGGTTATAGTCCCAAGAAAAGGCATATTAGAATTACAAAGGATCTTGGATGATAGTGATGAAGAGATAAAGATAATCTTAGGAAATAATCATATTCGTGCCATCACAAAAGACGTACAGCTAACCTCTAAATTGCTAGATGGTCGTTTTCCGGATTATGAACGGATCGTCATGACGGATGGAAATAAAGTATTTACGGGTAAACGCGAAACACTAAAGGGATCTTTCCAACGAGCGTCGTCTTTATTTAGCGATAGGTTTAGAGGTGTTCGGTTAAGGCTTACCCAAGGTTGTCTTAAAATTTTGGCGACGAATACCGAGCAAGATGAAGTTGAGGAAGATTTAGAAATTGATTATGAGGGCAATGAGCTTGAAATTGGCTTCAATATTAAATATTTAATCGATTTCTTAAATGTGATCCAAACCGATAATATAAAATTTACTTTTTCAGACTCTAATAGTAGTGCGCGTGTGGAAGGTGTTGGGGCAGAAAGTGGTGTATACGTCATCATGCCCATGAGAATTTGATTTGTTCTATTGAATCTTTATCACTATGCAACTTAAAGAATTAAGCATCTCTGGTCTTCGCAACTTATATTCAGTTGATTTAACCCTTAATTCACAATTTAATTTTTTTTGGGGTAAAAATGGCGGCGGAAAGACTAGTTTATTAGAGGCTGTTCATATTTTAGCGACAGGCCGTTCTTTTAGGGCGCGTCTACCTCGTCAAATTATCACTTTTGGAGAGCCCTCTTGTACCGTTTCAGGGTTGGTATCACCTTTAGATGAATATTCACTTTCGGGCACCACTCGGTTAGGCGTTGAAAGGACGCAGTCGGGTGGAATTAAAATGCGATTAGCGGAGCAGGATTGCCATTCCATTGCTACATTGGCCCAAATACTGCCTTTACAGCTTATCAATAGCGATATTTACGATATTTTAGAAGCTACACCTCAATGTAGAAGACAATTTTTGGATTGGGCAATGTTCCACGTGGAACATTCCTTTTATGAAGTGTGGCGTCGGTTCAAAAGAGCCTTACAGCAGCGGAATGCTGCGTTACGAGAGGCTAAACACCTGCCTAATTCAAGTATTCGGGTTTGGGATAAAGAGCTTATACAGGCGGGAGCGGTTATTGATCTCCAAAGAGAGGCTTTATTGTTAGAACTCACCCCTTTGTTTTCTGAGGTTGTTAAGACGTTATTAGATTTAGATAAAGAGATTATTATTCAGTATCAGCGTGGATGGAATGATGAGCAAAGTTTAGAGGAAGCGCTAGATCGTAGCTTTGAAAGAGATCGTCTTTTGGGATACACAACGATTGGGCCACATCGAGCAGATTTAGGGTTTTTATTAGGACAAGTTCCTGCCAAGAATTATTTATCTCGAGGGCAAACAAAGCTGTATATTTGTGCCTTGTTAATAGCTAGGGCCAAGTTGTTGTTTGACCGCCATGGACGCCGTAGCGTATTTTTAATAGATGATCTATGTTCGGAGTTGGATTCAGACTCTAGTAGAGTGTTAGTAGCTGCTTTATCTGAATTGGGGTGCCAGGTTTTGGTGACTAGTATAGAGGGCAAAGCACTAGCAAAGCTTCTAGAAAACCAAGAATGTGCCACTTTTCAGGTCAATAAAGGCCAAATAATGGCTGAATAATCGGGTTTAAAGCTATAAAGGGCTAAAAAATACCTAAAAATGTTCCACGTGGAACAATAAAAGACCCTCACCCGCCCTACGGGCACCCTCTCCCGTGAACGGGAGAGGGGAATAAGGTACTTAACCCCATATTTGGTATTCCCTTGTACCGCTATGCGGGAGAAGGTG
>JBEICO010000147.1:0-3623 GCA_040383965.1 Francisellaceae bacterium | reverse complement strand
ATTATAAAACGTAAGCTTTTCGAAGTATATGAGTTGTTTTAGACGGTATTTCTCTTGCTTTCATAACTGTAGCACAATGTTTTAGGGATAATGCTTTATGTTTCACTGTCTAGATCTCCTTATCAATAGGAATAAGCCGTTCGTTTTACTTGGGGTAGGACGAGAGTTAAAAAATACCAAATATTTTGGATTGGGATCTTAGTTTTTACAGCAATGTGAGAACCTGGGAAAATAATTAAAAGCATTTATGGGTATATACACCCTGCAATACCAGAGTGATAAAGCGAAATTCAAAGCTTATTTCATTTCTAATTCTTGTTGTCTAATTAGCATCATCTCTTCTAGAGGGCCTTGAAGGCATTTAGCGGTTAGGAGATCAGTAATAATTCTTCCACGAGTGTGATCAATTTCGTGTTGTAATAGTCTTGCTAAAAATCCAGAGGCTTTAGCTTCAATAAATTCACCTTCTTCGGTATAGCCTTGATACCAAATAGATCGATAACGGGGAACTTTTCCCATCACAGACGTAATTGAAAAACATGCTTCCCAATCTTCGAAAATGCCCTCTTCTTCAATAGGCGTGTAACTCGCATTAATTAAAACGGTTAGAGGAACTATCTTCGCAGCTTCTTTGCGGATCTGTAAATCTTGATCTCTAACATGAAAGATAAATAAACGTATATGATGCCCCACTTGACTCGCTGCCAATCCCACACCTTTTAGTTCCAAAAGTTTTGTTTTCATATCCTCTATTAATATTTTGATATCATTAGATAAAGGAAATTGTAAATCTTGAGCTGGTTTCTTTAAGATTGAAGCGTTTGGAGAGGCTTCCATAGTAACAAGCTCTAATGTCATATCGCACCTTTAACTGGGGTTTTTCCATCTACATAATACCATTTTCCCTCAAGCAAATGAAATTCACTTAATTCATGAATAACGCCTTGAATTCCATTCAATTGATATTTTGCTTTAAATTCTACAAAACCAATGGCAGGGTTAAGAGGATCAAGGTAGAATTGAATAACTTCTAACCCCAGCCATTCTTCATTCCTTTCAGAAAACGAGTTTTTATCAAATAAATTTGCAGCTGGTGGACGCATAGTCCGTTTTATATAGTCTGCCTTACCTTCAACAAAAGCACTATATCGGGATCGCATTAAAGCTTCTGGCGTGGGCGCAAAACCTTTTTGCTCAAGATAAAGACCACAACACTCTAAATAACGAGTACCAGAACCACAGGGGCAATATTTCATTGTAAGCTCCCTTGAAAATGCCAGTATCTCTGGTTTTTCCTTCTAAAACAACTGGGAAATTGCATTGTACGATCATGCGATAATAAGAAAGACACAGCACCGTCTTTTGAGGTATCTAAAGTTTTAATGTTTTGGTTCTGGTACCGCAACAAAACATCCGCCTTTGGATGTCCATAGGAATTTTGATAGCCGACTGGAACAATGGCATATGTTGGGTTAACAGCTTGTAAAAAAGGTATTGAAGACGATGTTCGACTACCATGATGCGGGACTAATAACACTGTAGATTGCAAAGACTGTGATCCTTGTAAACTGAAAGTGATGATACTTTCTTCGCTTGGTGTTTCAATATCCGCAGTTAATAACACACTTTGATCCCCTGCTGCCACACGAAGCACACAAGAATGATCATTACGTTTTTTATAAAATAAAAACTTAGGATGTAAAATATCAAAGCGAACACCATCCCATTCCCAATGCTGTCCTGCCTTACACATTCTAGTGATAGGATGCGAAAATAAGTTTGGTTCACTGGTTAATATTTGTTTAACAGGAATAGAATCAAGAATAGCTTTTGCGCCCCCGCTATGATCATTATCCCCATGGCTAATCACTAACATATCAATTTCTGCTATTCCTTCTGTAGCAAGATAAGGTAAAACCACCCGTTCGCCTGCATCTGCCATATCTCCTAATTTAGGACCAGTGTCAAATACTAAAATATGATTTTGGGTTCTAACCACGGTTGCCAAACCTTGGCCAACATCTAATACGGTTACTTTGGCAGAGTTAGGTTCAATAGACATATGCTTACATAAAAATAGTGGTAATATCCAAAAAGCACCTAACAGTTTCCCAGGAAACCCTTTGGGTAACAGACAACATAATATTCCTAATAAGGACAATAATAAGATCCATAAAGGCTTCGCTCCAAAGCTTCCATTTAGGATTGGATATTGGCTTAAGAATTCTAATAAGGGCCAAAGCACTGTCATTAGAAAATCAGCCATTTTTAATAGTAATCCTCCTAATGTCTCGCTAAAACATAATATTAAAGTTCCCGCCAAACAAAGTGGCACTACTAAAAAACTCACCCAAGGGATCGCAATCATATTGGCAAGGGGGGAAACTAAAGATCCCATCCCAAACAAGATCAACGTAATCGGTGTTAATCCTAAAAAAATTACCCACTGTGCTTGACCCCACCGCCACCAGAATCCTTTAGGGCTTAATCGACTTCTCATACCATAAAGCAAAATTCCAACTGCGCTGAATGATAACCAAAAGCCTGGAGATAATGTGGAAAGCGGATCCAGTAATAAGACAAAACCTAACGCAAGACAATACCCGCGCCAAACTGAAATAACCCTCTTACTTAATAGTGCCACTACAAAAACCGCGATCATTACCACAGCACGTTGCGTAGGTACTGAAAATCCTGCTAACAACGCATATATAATGGCAATGCTTAATCCTAAACTGGCGGATACCAAAGATAATGGCAGGGACAAAGGATATATTGGAAGAAATCGCCACAAAAAATAAACCAAAAAATGCATAAAACTTGCACTTAAGCCAATATGTAACCCAGAAATCGCCAATAAATGTGCCGTACCTGTATTGCGGAAGATTTTCCATTGTTCTACGGAAATCCCATTTTGGATCCCAACCACTAAGGCTGTCATCACTCCAGAAAACGGCTTTTCCTTTAAGACTTTAGATATATGTTTTGAAATGGCCGCGCGTATGCGATCTACAGGATGACTAAAGGGTGAGCTTTTAAGTAAGCGAATATACCTGCTGCTTACTACCGATCCTTCAGCGACAATCCTATTTTGAAAAAAATATTGTTCTTTATCAAAACTACCCGGATTAGATAAACCATGAGGCTGTTTTAATTTTAAGCTGAGCTGCCATTTATCCCCAACCGATACGGTTGCAGGCGCATCCCCCCAATGGATCCTAACTTTACCTGGGTTAGGCCAGAGCCTTTGGGGAAAGACATTCTGAATATTGAAATCTAGCAACAAGTCACCATCGTGCCACTCAGGAACCTTGGAAATTACGCCTATAGCTCTAAGGGTTTTTCCAACCAGAAAGCTAGGGATCTTCTGCTCAATAACCCCTTTTGCGTGCCAATATACCCATAGAAATCCTAGCAAGAAGGCAAGTGAGAGTATTCTTATTTTTTGGATATTATGACCCTTTTTAAAAGCCATCGAGATTGTTGTGTCCTACCGGTGAGAAGGTGTGAAGCTAAAGGTTTAATTTGATAATTTGTCTCTAAGCTGAACTTTAATTTGTAAAGCAAGGAGATAACATGAGTAATGTAGTGCCCATTATTGAAAAACCCACTTTAGATTCAGT
>JBEICO010000146.1:0-3638 GCA_040383965.1 Francisellaceae bacterium | reverse complement strand
GGCATTATTTCCTATACTTATAGAAATGAGTAGCCTCCCTGAAAACACAATCATTATTATCGGCGCTGGAATGGCCGGTTTAACAGCAGCCCAATATTTAGTTAGCTTGGGCGGAGTTCGTGTTTTAATACTAGAAGCCCGAGATCGGGTTGGCGGTAGAATTGATACCTTAACCAACTGGGATAACACGCCCATAGAATTAGGCGCAAATTTATTAATAAACGCAGGTACTCGAGATAAACCAAATCCTTTAGTCCCTCTTTTAAGACAGCAACATCTGAATACTATCCCGATTGATACTCTATCCTCCGAAACATTTGACCAAGATGGCAATCCTCAGCCCTTAGAGAAACGCTTAACTTTAGCAAATGATTATTATCATGCAGCTTTTTTTGCCATTCAAAAAGCAAAATTAAATAAAGAGCCATTTCCTTCTTTAGCAGAGACTTTACATTTTAACTTAACACACCCTCGCAAACCAGGCACTCCAGAATTTATTGCCAGACAAACCCTAAACGCAATGATAGAACAACATACAGGTACTGCTGCTAAACACGCTTCCCTATATGCGCTGATGGGATCCGATGAATTTTCAGGCCCTAATCAATATATTACAGGGGGGTATCATCATCTCCCTTTGCAACTAGCCGCAGCATGTCTCGCAACTGGAAAAGTAGAAATCAAATACAACACGACAATCACTATGATTGACCGACGAAAAAATCCTACGATTCGTCTACTAGATCACAAAAATCGAGAATACCATTCTCAAAGTGTCTTGTGTACCGTGCCTCTAGGGGTGTTAAAACATCATAAAATTCAATTTATGCCTGCTTTATCTGCCGCAAAACAACAAGCCCTTAAACATCTAGAGGTTGGACATCATAACGTTGTCGCCCTAAAGTTTGCACAACCATTTTGGAACAGAGAGACGCATCTTATCTTTCCAGGTAGCAACCATGTGCAAGAATGGCCTGAATATCTTAATTTATTTCATTTTTCAGATGAAAAAACACCCAGTTTATTGTGTCAATTTTATGCCGAAGCTGCCAATTTCAAAGATTTATCAGATGAGGCTATTGTTGCAAAAGCACTGGATCCCCTTAAAAAAGTTTATGGGGATAAAATGACACCCTTAGTACATTCTCAAGTTACTCGTTGGGATATTGATCCGTATGCCTTAGGCAGTACGTCTTGTTATGGTACGAATTTTACGAAGCATGATTTCCAACACCTCGCCAGCCCCGAACCTCACGGTTTGTTTTTTGCAGGCGCACACACCTTAACCAATGGAAATCGTGAAACTGTACACGGGGCTTATCTTTCTGGGCAGCGCGCTGCTATAGAGATTTTACTATATCTTAAAAGAGAGCTAAAACTTACCCTGGCGCCTATAGCGCCTACTCCAAACCACCTTTTACCAAAGCCAAAAAACCACTAGCATCATCATTATTGGTTGCATCGTAACCAATATAATCATTCAAAATGGTCGCCATTAATTCTTGAGTTAAAGGTTTAGCCAATACAACATTCATACCGGAAATAATTCCTTGTTGTTGTTTTTCCACATCTATATGAGCACTCAATCCAATTATTGGTCTTCTATAGCCTAAAATCAGCTCATGACTGCGAATTTCCCTAGTCGTTTCATAGCCATCAATTGTAGGTAACCCAATGTCCATCAATATAAAGTCATAATGATTTTCTTTAAACATCGAAATTGCACTTTCCCCGTCAATTGCAATATCAACTTGAAACCCTGCATCAACCAAAATATTTTTTCCCACGATGGCAGAAAACTCATGATCTTCTACAATCAAAACACTAATATTGCGAGAAAAATTAGTGTTTTTATTATTTTTCGGCTCTTTGCATTGGTTGTTTTGAAAAAATGCGTCAGGCTTTACTTCCATCGTACTATACGAACACTCTCCCCTATCCCCTGCTAATAACGATTCTTTTATTGGTAATAAACAGATGAATTTAGTACCTTCGTTGAGTTTGCTCTCTATGTAGATTTCGCCCTTTAAATCATCTATAAATTGCTTAACAATAGAAAGGCCTAATCCAGTTCCTTTGTAAATTCCTTGATAAGAAGGTGTTAGTCTTTTAAAACGTAACAGAAGCTCAGATTGCTTTTCAAGTGGAATGCCAGAACCCGTGTCTTCCACTTCTATCATAACCACCAAATCATAGCTTTCTTTCTTTGCTAATTTTGCATTAATTTTCACATAACCTCTTTGAGTAAATTTCAAAGCATTTACTAAAAGCTCTAGTACAATTCTATAGATTCTAACCGGATCACCTATTAAATATTTTGGAATACTTTCATCAAAATCCAAATCGATGCTCAAATCTTTTGCAACAGAAACGGGTTGATGCAACTTAATAACATTGCTTAAGACAGTAAAAAGACAGAATTTGTTTTTAAGTAAAGGTATATCTCCAGAAGCCACATTGAGAGATTCTAGAACATCATTTAAGAACCTTAGCAATTCTTTCGCAGCTTCAGAAAACCCTAAAGCATACTTTTGAATCTCATGGATCTCAGAGCTTTTTTTTGCTTTCATTAAAAGTTCTGAAAATCCAATCATTGCACTCAGCGGAGTTCTAATGTCGTGCCGCATATTTTCAAGAAATTCAGTTTTCGCTTTATTGGCAGCCTCTGCTTTCTCTTTGGCCTCAATTAATTTATGTTCAGCCTCTTTTTGTTTGGTAATATCAAATGATATGCCTAGAATTCCAATAGTATTTCCTTTGCTGTCTAGCAATGGTACTTTTTTTGAAAGAAAAGTAATCTCCGTCCCATTTCCCTGCTTTGCAACTTCTTCAACAGAGTATTCTTGGCCAGTACTCATGACATGGTCGTTAACCCTATTTAAAGCGTCGGCATGCTCTCGCCAAGGCATATCATAATTTGATTTCCCAACCATTTCCCGCCAACTTCTAAAGCCTGCGAATTCAGCTTGTAGCTTATTACACCCTAAAAAAATATTATTTTTATCTAACCAATATACATGCCCAGGCAAATGCGCTATGGTGTTCTCAAGTGCCAAATCTGTTTTTTCTTTAGCGTCAATTAACTTTCTTTCAGCCTCTTTTTGTTTGGTAATATCAAAGGACATCCCCAAAACACCAACAATATTAGCTTTATTATCAAATAATGGCACTTTTTTGGAAAGAAAAACAAGCTCTGTTCCATCTGCCTGGATTGCAATTTGTTCTAAAGAGCACTCTTGGCCAGTACTCATCACTTGATTATTTATCCTATTGAAAGTATCTGCCTGATCTCGCCACGGCATGTCATAATTTGTTTTTCCAATAATTTCATTCCTATCTTTTAGGCCTGCAAATACAGCATATAACTCATTACATCCCAAATAAACATTTTCTCGATTTAGCCAATAAACATTGGCAGGAAGATGAAGTACAACATCTTCTAATGATATGTTTAATTTGCTTTTTTCAATCTTAAATTCCATTTATGAGCACCTTAAACAAAATTAAAACCCCTTAGACCAACCGTATCATACTGCTATCTAAAAAACAATAAAATTGTCCTGGTTCACCCATTTTGAGACTTAGGCGGCCTTATTTTGGTAATTCAACTTAAAATACTCCTGTGGTGTTAAATGTGC
>JBEICO010000145.1:0-3655 GCA_040383965.1 Francisellaceae bacterium | reverse complement strand
TCCCGACCAGTCGCCCAAAGGAATCGATAAGTGCGCCCCCAGAATTACCTGGATTAATGGCAGCATCTGTTTGGATAAGGCTTTCTAATATACCCATTTCAGCACCACCTCGATCGGTAGCACTCACGATCCCTTGAGTCACCGTTTTATCCAATCCATAGGGATTACCAATCGCCAGAACCACGTCTCCAGCTCTTAGTTTTTGGGAAGCACCCATGGGTATCACCGGAAGTTTGTCTAATTTTATTTTTAGAACAGCTAAATCAGTTTCTGGATCTGTTCCAACTACTTTTGCATCTGCAGTGCGCCCATCAGCAAGGGTAATTACAACCGTATCGACTTCTTTAATGACATGGTTGTTGGTGAGAATATACCCTTTATCGTTCACAATAACGCCAGATCCTAAACCCTGCAGCGTTTCTTTAGGTAGTTCATTTGGACTATTGTTATTTCCTCCTTTGCTACCCCAACCATTTTGGTCATTACTATTGGGATCGCTAAAAAAGTACCGAAAGAATGGATCTTGAGACATCGGATTAAGATCCGTCGGAACTTCTTTAGTGGTTTTAATGCTGACTACGGCAGGAGCTGCTAATGCAACGGCATCAGCATAAGAAACAGGCGCATTTAATGTCAGGGAAGAAATAGAAGTTATTCCCGGTGCAACATCCGGTTTAGTAGGTTCAGCATAACTATCCCCATAAAAGTTCAGCTTACCCAGCATGTAGGGGGAAGTAACTACAACTACTACAGACAACACGAGTAGTTGAACAACTTTCTTTGTGCGGCTCGTTTGACTCATGCTCCACTTCCTTTTTTGAACAACCTAATTTAGATATAACAAATTATTGAAAAATTTAAAAGAGAAGATAATTTAGGAAAATGCTAAGTGATATTTAGTTAGCATTTTTCTTAAAGTTCCTCGACTGATGCCTAACCAAGTAGCAGCTTTTGATTGATTACCTTCGGCGTATTGCATCACTATTTCCAATAGGGGAGCTTCAACCTCTCCTAAAACCAATGCGTACAAATCATGGATAGATCCATCCTCTAGGTTTTCAAAATATTTCTGCAGAGCAGTTGTTACCTGTTCACGTAAAAAATTCTTCGATGGCAGTTTGTTGGTCATGTGGCGTTTCCAAACGATTAAAAAGATCTCTAAACCGAGCGCTTCCGGATTGTCCTTTACTGTACCAAGAGACATGTTTGCGAGCTACCATTGTTCCAGTATGTTCACCATAGAATTGATATAAATTCTCAAGGTGTCCTAATAGAATATTTTTTATTTCTAAGGGAGTGGGTTCGGGAAGAAATTTTCCTGTTTTAAGATAATATTGAATTTCACGGAAAATCCAAGGACGGCCTTGAGCCGCACGACCAATCATAAGGCCATCGGCTTTAGTTTCTTCCAGAACTTGCTTCGCTTTTTCAGGAGTCTCAATATCACCGTTTGCGATGACGGGGATCTTTACGGATGCTTTGATGGCTGCGATAGTCTGGTATTCTGCCTCACCTTTGAAGTGACAAGAACGCGTACGACCATGAACTGCAAGTGCTTGAATGCCGCTTTGTTCGGCTATTTTTGCAATTAAAATACCATTTTTGTGATCCGGATCCCATCCTGTACGAATTTTAAGAGTGACAGGAATGGAAACAGCATTAACGGTGGCTTCTAAAATTCTAAGTACCAAAGGCTCATCTCTTAAGAGGGCAGAGCCTGCTAGAGTATTGCAAACTTTTTTAGCAGGACATCCCATATTGATATCAATAATTTCCGCGCCCTCGGCTTCATTAAAGCGGGCGGCCTCAGCCATCATTTTGGGATCAGCTCCCGCAATTTGCACCGAGCGAGGTAAGCTTTCGCCCTCATGATTGGCTCTTCTTAGCGTTTTAGCGCTTCCCCTTAAGAGAGAATTTGAGGAAACCATTTCTGAAACGGCCATACCAGCCCCCAATTGTTTACACAATTGTCTAAAAGGACGATCGGTAACCCCTGCCATGGGAGCCAATAAAAGATTGTTTTCTAACTTATGTTTACCAATTTGCATAACTGAACTGTATAGGAATTTTTGGCTGAAGACAAAATAAAAGTAAAAGATTTACTCATCTATACTGAATTGTGTAGGTATAGCTCTGTTAGTCGAGTTTTTTACCAATAGACCAGTTGAATAACTAATACCAAGAGGATGCTTAGATGGCAATTATAACGTTATTTTTTCAACTATTACCCTTTGGGTGTTTTCTAGGGTTATATTGGTTTTTGGGGATCATTCCGGCCATTCAAGGATACCTGGGTTCAATCTTCCTACAATTGCTTGCATTCGCCTTGATGAAAGAGATCCGCAGCAATCAAATCATTAAATACAGTTTAGCCATTAGTTTACCCGCTTTAACATTATATACCTCCAATTTAAATTTCTTTTTTTCAGAAATTAGCATTTACTATTTTTTGTCAGGGCTAATTATTAGTATTGGAATGCTATATAACAGTTCCCATATAGAAAAATATTCAGATGCCATTAAACAAATTGATCAACAAAAGATAGCGTTTGTGATTTCCGCAGCACTTTGTTTTACTGTTTCAATCGTTAATATCTGGGTACTTGTCAGTTATCCTCTCTCTACATGGGTTTATTTTCGAGTATTCGGGCCTTTGGTTTTCATTGTTTTGTTGCCTATTGTGTTGGGCGGAATATTGGCTTTTAAATATAATAAAGATATTCCTGAGGTTGATTAAATAAGTTCTTATTGCGTGTATTTGCGCACATAAAAAACTTGTAGTTACAAACAATTATTCTTGTGATCCCTATTATTATTCTTGCATACCTATCTTGGCACTCACGCTAAGGTGGGAATTCATTGTTTTTTAAAGTTTATTTTTAGCTCCTCACTTTTGTAGGGACGGCGCATAAGACAACAGATTTACTCATTTTTTGACTATAATACATAAAGTTAGCTAACAGATAATTGTTTCAGAGTATAGGCACCTTTTGGTCTAACCTTGTCACTATTGAGGTCAACATGGGATTTTTTAGTTACAAAAAAAATAAAGAAGTTGATAATCTCATTGAAGAGATCAATCAGCATCAAAAGGATCTTCTAGAACTTTCAAAAAAGAAAAAAAAAGAGGCGGAATATGACGAAACAGAAATAGAAGCAAGAAAAAAAGAACTGAATGAAAAAATAAAACAAATACAATTAAAGCTCACTCAATATGATGGCGGTAATACCAAAAAGGGTAAGACGCTCACCAATGAATATTATTGGAACCAAGGTAGAGGAAAATTTGCTATAGCGGAAGCCGCTGGGTTTGCTGCCACAGGCTTACTTATTACGGGTCTTGGTCTTAGAGCAAACTCTCTAATAGCAGGCGGTGTTGCGGTTACTGCCGGTGCACTTTTTGCTGCAACTCCACCCGGTTGGTTTGTTGCGGCAGGATTATTGGCAGGGGTTTCTATTGGGCTTGCAGTGTATGCATCCTATAATTTTTATAAGAAGTTGGAAAAAAGAAGGCAGTTTAGAGAAGATATTATAAATTCAGAGTTGTCCATAGAATTAGATGCGATTAATCAACATGTGGTTCTTGAATTTAACAAAGATTTTAAATCGTTTTCTGATCGAAAATTACTAGAGGATCTTAAATTATCTGTTTCTG
>JBEICO010000144.1:0-3733 GCA_040383965.1 Francisellaceae bacterium | reverse complement strand
TCTTGAGATAAAATTTCATTAATATTCTTTTTTATTTGTTTTTTAAGCGTATTGTAACCAAAGATTCCGTCCATTTCAAAACAACGAAATTTACCCATGATTTTTCTAAATTCATCGAACTGTTCCTCTGGTGTATTGAAACGAGGAGTTTCGGTGAATAAAATATTTGCTGCAAGTAATCGGTCTTGTATTCTTTGTGGTAAAACTGATAGTGAAATATCATGCTGGGTTCCAAAGAGATGAAAAGCAACTCCCTCTTTTTCTAACTTAAAGAGCCAAGTTCCATGTTCGAATAATTGTAGTTGGGCTTGCTTATTATGATGTAATTTTTGGGCGGTTAACATAATTATATTCCTGAAAGGATAGGGTTGAAAGTAAGGATTCTACTATGTTCTTTTAGAGAGTCAAGCCCAGATGGTTAAAGTTACATTGGTTCTTTTAATAATTCGTCAGGAATTTAAGTTTTTATTTGTTCAGCGGTTTTTTTCTTATAAAGTTCAAGAATTTCGCCAATTAATTCCTCGACAATACTTTGGGATTTATCTTCGGAAATTAAGCCATCTTTATCTTTAAGACGATTCATGCGCTCTTCAACTACTTTAGCTGCAGAGCCGCTAGGATATAAAGAAGCTAAGAATTTACGTGCTTCGGCAGCGCCAATTTTTTCATACAACGAATTACGTATGCGAGCATCGTCTGCAGTCGTATTAAAGGCCCAGAGTTCAATGGGGCCAATGGTACTCGTAATTAATTGCGTATTAACACCCGCTTTGGTTGAGAATTGCGCTAAAAAGGTGGCGCCGCCAGCTCGCGGTCCATGAACTCGAGTTTCTAGGGCAAGTCTAGCAGTATCCGATAAACCAAATACTTTAGTAGAACGTTCAATGGCTTGTTTAGGGCCTGCATCCATAATAAATACCGACGTCGCAAATTCTACCATCACCGGATCAAAATCTTCCAAAGATTGCGAAATCAAAGCCACCTGGACTTTCCATTTTCGTCCTTCTCGCATATCGACAATAACTTGATCGCGTACCGCTTTGGCTTTAGAGGTTCGATGGAATTCATCGAAGACAATCCGTTTTGGATCTTCTCTAATTTCTAAAATTCGTTTTTTATGATGTTCTTGGTAAGCTTCTGGTAAATCTTTTAAGACATCTTCCGTAAGATAAAAATGTCGTGCCAATACATACCGCGCTAACATGTACATGATGGCAGTTTGCCTATCAGCAGCTTCACCGCCTGTTTTTGCGACTTCATCTAAATCGAGAGAAACTACTCTGGATTCACCAATATCAAAAACGGTCGGTTGAGATAAAATCGGGTATTCTCGAATGGCACTTGAAATCATTCGTCCAAAGGCCGCAATAATGGGTTCTCCCGTTGGAGATTTAATAGATCCGTATAAATCAGCAACCGTTTGACTTCTACAAATTGAAGCCGCATCTGCTAACAAAGGCATGGCATAGCGTTGAGCAATACTCGCTTCATGCACGTGGCCTGCTTTAAATAAAGCATCAGTGACTTCCCACCAGGTACTATGGCTATCAAGGGAAAGCCCACTTTCAGTGACTAATTTATCAACGTTAGGAACTAAATTTGCCGTATAAGAACGAGGATTTCCATTATCCGCCATGCTTTTATAGAGTTCATCAACGATCATCCCTGCCATATCCGATACACCATCATAGGCATTAACTTGTCCGACCGGAGTGGCAAGCAGAGTTAAAAAGTTCACCAAAAAAGCACGTTCTTGAGGGGTTGGGAGTCTCGATCCTAATTGAGTATCAAAAGGATTAATCGCCATATCTTGGCGCATTCGCATACGATGATAAGCCACTAAGTGTTTTTTATCTGGGGGCAATGCTTCGCGGATCAAAGAGACTAAACCGCTTGAAGAAGGGCCAATATCCACAATGGCGATAAAAGGTAGTCTTTGAATACCACCCGATAAACATAATGCTAAATTGGTGGCATTTGATAAAACCGATTTACCAGAACCTGGTCGTGCATACATTAAGTCGATCCAAGTGGTTTGTTGAGTTGAGCCTGGCTGATAAGGCCAAGGTTTGCCATCCACCGAACGAAATAGTACCGCACCCGTTGCCCAAGGGGAGGCGGGTCGCGTAAAGGGAAGCATAAACACCACATCAGATAAGGGTGCCACCGAAGGAGTCGCAACACTTCTAGTGGAAATACCTAAAGCAGTTGACATCATGCCCGCATAAGAATCCCCAGAAATTTCAGAAGTTTCACAAAATCCCCACCCTTGGATGGCTTTAGCTAATTCTGCCACCCGGAGTTTTAAAATTCTCTCATCGCCCACTTTTGCCCAAGTGGTAGCGGTGACTTGAAGTCTCACAATGGCATCGTCTGTATTCACTTCCAAGTAGCGTAATAAATCAATCGCGTTGCCAATTAAACGATTATGAGCATGAGCAAAACTTAAAATACTGGAAAGCGTAGATTTTAAGCCTAGGGCATTTAAACCGCCGCCTTCAAATAGGAAAGAGATCCGCCAGGGAATTTGAGCATTAAGAATGCGATTAAATAAAACCCCAAAAGGCGCCAGTTCTTTAGGAAATAAATCAATAGAAACCGTGCCATACAGTCTATCTCCTAATCGAGCGGTACGAAGATCTATAACTTCACCATCTCTAGGGATAAGTTGATTGGCAAGCGGAGGCCATAAGACATCTGAAATATCTCCGGAATTTCCCTTGCTGTCTCTGACGGGGATAACATCTCCCGGTAAATAGGGTTGCCATTTAAGATCTGTAAAATCGGGATCGACTGTTTCCCGAATGGCATGGCAGGCAGCATGGACATCTAATAACAAAGTTAATAATCCAAGAATATTGAAATCATCTACCAAAGATCGAACTAAAGAATCGTGTCCATCCCGAAGTTCAGGAATGGCTTGTAGAAAATTTTGAGCATTTTTTATTTGAGGCATTTTTCCAGTTTTGGCAAGTTCTCCGCGCTCTTTGGCAGATTGTTCTTGTTGTGCTTGGGTTAAGCTTGCTGGTTTTGACCAGACAACCATATACATCGATTCCGATGCGCAATATCGATACAGTTCTTGGATCCGTTCTTGGAAAAGATCATCGAGAGAAAGGTTGAGATCTCGAGCCGTTTGTTTGGCAGGTGCCAAAATATTTTCTAATTCGCGGGTCACTGTTTCCTTATCATGCATGAAAAAAACCTGGATAGAATGCCCAGGTTTTGACAAACACGTTTGTAAAGATTGGGTGATACCCTGGTGCATCCGTTCAAACTCGTCAGGACCCACCAAGAAGGTGGATCCTTGAAGTCTTAATACAGATACCAATGAACCGTCTCTAGCGACCAGCGTGTGTCTACTATCCGCAGTTTCTAGCTCGCAGTAAGTTTCTGCCAGCTGGCCCAGGGAGGTACTGAGCCACGCCAGGATGCCGTCGACGGTATCTAAAATGGGATCAATAATACTCATGTTGACCTTTTAATTACCCCCTAACCCTTCACCACCACCAGCAGTTGCAGCAGATGTTGCACTACTTCCAAATAATGTTGCACCAGCAACATTGAGAATGGTGGGCAAGAATAAGAGACAAGCAGCGACCACTATCATGACTACGGGTTTACTCAAAGGAACTTGCTGTGGATTTTCTTTGTGTGCTTTAAATTGTAAAACACCTGCTAATGCAAATCCAACACCTGCGACATAGGCTGTAACACTTAATAGCTTTGCTAT
>JBEICO010000143.1:0-3778 GCA_040383965.1 Francisellaceae bacterium | reverse complement strand
GCATTTGTTACAGGTTTTGCCACTGTAATTAGGTCTAAATCGCTACCCTTTCCCTTTTGTTCGTGTACTATTTGGCTTTGCGTTTAGTTCAATAAAATCGATGATTTTACTGGCAACATCTATACCGCTTGTGGTTTCAATGCCTTTTAATCCCGGAGAGGAATTCACTTCGATAACAACAGGCCCATGATTGGAACGTAAAATATCTACCCCCGCTACATTCAACCCCATAATTTTTGCGGCTCGAACAGCTGTTGACCGCTCCTCTGGTGTAATCTTAACAGGACTGCTGGTTCCGCCTTGATGTAAATTCGATCGAAATTCACCGGGCTTGGCTTGTCGTTTCATGGTAGCCACCACTTTACCTCCCACCACAAAACACCGAATATCACTACAGCCTGCTTCTTTAATAAATTCTTGAACCAATATATTGGCTTTTAATCCTGTAAATGCATCAATCACGCTTTCCGCCGCTTTGGGGGTTTCTGCCAATACCACTCCCATGCCTTGAGTGCCTTCTAATAATTTAATCACCAGTGGGCTGCCGCCCACCATGCGAATTAAGTCTTCAGTATCATCTGGAGAATGTGCAAAACCGGTTATAGGTAAGCCAATGCCTTTTCTAGACAATAATTGCAAAGACCGCAATTTATCTCTCGATCGAGAAATGGCCACCGATTCATTGACCGGAAAGATCCCCATCATCTCGCATTGGCGTAACACCGCAGTGCCATAGAAAGTAATGGATGCGCCAATTCGCGGGATCACCGCATCTATCCCTAATAATTGTTTTCCTTTATAGTGAATGGAAGGCTTATGAGAAGCAATATTCATATAACAACGCAAAGTATCTACCACAATAACTTCATGACCACGATTTCTCGCAGCTTCCGCTAACCGCTGGGTGGAATACAATCTTGCTCGACGCGATAAAATGGCAATTTTCACCGATCTCGACTCCCAAAATAATCACCAATCACAAAAGAGGCAATGGGTAACAGCCCCGTCTTACAAATTTCCATCAGAGTTTCCCCTAAAGCCGCTTGGTATATGGAAACCGCAATAGTAACCACGGCAAAGGCAAAAATACCTCTTAAAACCCACTTTGCAAATTGTAACTTATCTCGAGGAGAAAGATCTCGTATTCTGGGATCTGATCCTTCCACTTCAATGCCAAAATCTTCAATTTCATTCTGTTCCTTGGAGCTCATGCCCCACCATCCTTGCCCATTAAACCTGGACTAGCATTCCTGATAGTCTTTGCTAAATCCTGGAACCAATAACTCCTGCTGTTCCCCTTTTGCATTAACTATAAAGATTTTTCCGCCTTTATTAAGGGTGGTTGCCAATACATCAATCACATCCACGGCCAACTTAATCGTAGTGGTGCGATTGGGCAAATCCCCCAAAGCCTGAATGCGCTGCACTTTATGCAACGTCTTCTCGCTGATGTTCATTTGAACCAAATGCTTAGACATAATCCCTACCCCTATCGTCGACCTTTCATTAAAAAATATTGTAATACAATGATTTCATAATGACAATACCATTATCGTCTGATATCAAATAACCTCTATGGGTTAAAGGTCAAGAGTTTTCTTTTTATCAGCGGCAACATTTTCGGGCGCCTTCTTTAACGCAATATTCAATTCCTTTTGCAATTTTTCAATGGCTACTCCAGGGGTTGTTTTTTTAGCTTCTTTTTCAATTCGTTCTAATGCTTTTAATTTACCAACAACTCTTTTTTCTGATTGGTTTTTAGTATAAAAGAAGCCCTTCTTATCTATTTTTTCAAGAGTAGTCTTATGTTCAATCTTGAAAGCGGTAATAGCGTCGCTAACTTCAGCCATTAGTCCACGCTTCGCATTTATAGCACTTTTCATTTCTTCATGTTTTTTAATCGAATTATTCCGCATTTCTCCCCAATTATGCGCTCTTACATCCGTCTTTATCATCTTTTTCTCGTGCTTACTAACAAGTTCACTCATCCCTTTTTTATAAAATTGTTTGTCTGCCTTATTGTCCGTCTCGGCTCTGGCTTTTTCAACCTCTCTTACAATACTAGAAACTCCTCTTAATGATGTTAGCTTCTCTTTCATACCTTTCTCATGCTCTGTTACTAGTTTCTCTAATTCCGATCTTACTGAACGCAACTTGCCAACATCTTTCATATTAATGCAAAGATCAACTTCCTTTTTAATGTCTTTAATTTCTTTCAAGAAATCATTATAATATTTACTATCAGGCCCGCGAGGAGCAATTTTGGCCAATGCAGACACTTCTTTAACAAGATTTTTAACATCCCTTTCCGCACTGTGTTTAGCAGCAATAAAATTATTCACTTCGGTTACCAAATTATTATGTTTTTCCTCAATATTCTCTAATGCTTTTCTATTCTCTGGAGAGGTGGATTGAATTTGTTTTAACGACTCTTTCATTTCTCTTACTATGTTTCTATAATTTGCCTTATCTACCTTGCTTGGATTGTTTTTTATTTCCAATTCCAGTATTTTGATATCTCTTGCAACAGCAACTTTCAAGTTATTCTTTCTCATAAAAAGTTCTGTTTTCTCAACCAGTTCTTCTACAATCAAACTATATGACCTTTGATGACTACTTTCGAATTCAACCTTCTTGTCTTGAGAAAGCACTCTTAAACGTTCCATTTTTTGGACAAAGGGCTTATAAAACTCCTTGTCTACTTTACTTAACTTGATAGATTTAATTTGCTTTACGGCAGCTTTTAGATTGGCCTGAACGGCACCTTTTAACTCTTCACCTGAAAAATTACTCACTTTCATTTGCTTTACAATATCTGCTCCAACTTTTCTGATGGCAACATCTTCTTGATTTTTATTTAACGCTATTAATTGCCCTCGTATTTGCTGGAAATTACTAACCTCCCTAAAGGTTGCCATATATTTTTCCATAAGCCCAGCTAACTCGTTAACATCTTCAACCTTTCCTTCTTTTTCAAATTTACTTATAATAGAACCAATTTTCTCAGCTTCGCTTTCAGGTGCTTTTTTCTGCAACTCTTTAAGAGATGCTAGGGATATGACACGAACAGGATGACTATTTAAGTCAAAATTATCGTATAAATGAATTGATTGTACTTTTTCGTTAGCGTCTTTATATACAACGCTTTGTTTAATCGAACCTTTCCCAGCAACCTGTTCAATAGATGCCCAACGTCCTTCGGCATCCTTTAGTTTTAATTCGGTGGTATTGCCTTCGCTATCATAATATTGATATAACCACATATTTGATGCTTTATCATGATAATTAGTACAGTAACCATAAGAGGGCTCAGTTTCCGTAGCTTCAGTATAATAATAATAATTTCCATCCTTATTTAAAAACCCCCCATCTTCTTGGAGTTCACCCCTTGGATCTTTTTGCTCTGATTCAGCTTCAAGGGAAACAGACAAGCTTTGTGCATCCAGACCTTTAAAAGCCTCAAGTACTTTATTATAAAAAGCAGCATTATTTTGTGCAGAACCCAGCGGCGAAAGAGCATCCAAGAAAAATTTTGTTAATTTTTCTTCAGAGACTTGATTGTTTTTCTTCAAAAACTCGCTTACAATTTGGCGTATTTCATTATACTTCTCCCAGCCTACTTTATCACTCGAGAAAGGCGGGGGGGTTTTTAGCATAATTTTTCCCAAAATGGCCTCTCTTTGTTTTTCTAATGGATCAACTTGCGCCTTCACAGCTTCTTGATCTTCCCCCGAAAAAACGGACATATTGCTAAGCAACTTGTTTTTCCTCAAACGCT
>JBEICO010000142.1:0-3793 GCA_040383965.1 Francisellaceae bacterium | reverse complement strand
TAGTTTTCCCCTCTCCCAATATTGGGAGAGGGGAAAACTAGGCAAGTCTTTAGATAATATACATTGCAGAGCACTACCTATGATGCCGATTTAAAATGTTACTAGTCTGCTCTGTCTGAGTGGATAGTGTCGACACCAAATGCAACAGTCGTTAGCCCTCTCCCAATATTGGGAGAGGGTGGCGCGAAGCGCCGGGTGAGGGTTAAGAGGTTTATCTTGCCGGTTCAACTACCAAACAAAACGTTTCGCCTTCTTTGACCATGCCCAATTCCGTACGGGCTCGCTCTTCCAACGCTTCAGGTTTCGCCTTAAGCGCTTGCACTTCTCTATCTAACTGCTGATTTCTTTTTTCTAATTTAGTAACCACTTCTTGCTCTGCAGATATGGCCTTTCTTAACCGTAATACATCCAATACACTTCCATCACCCGCAAAAAGGCGATATTGCAGCACTAACAAAATAAGACTTAAAACCCATAATAAACTTCTTGACATGGATCCTAATTCCTCTTAAAGGCTAATAACCCTGCATAGTTTGCGTCTGATCCCAATTCTTCTTCAATTCTTAACAATTGATTATACTTGCAAATCCTATCTGTTCGGCTTAAAGAGCCTGCTTTGATTTGTCCTGCTCTAGAGGCAACAGCTAGATCTGCAATTAGGGTATCTTCTGTCTCGCCCGAACGATGTGAAATCACAGTTTTATAATTGGCATCTTTTGCCATATGAACAGCATTGCATGTTTCGGTTAAAGTGCCTATTTGATTTGGCTTGATTAATATCGCATTGGCGATTTCTTCTCTGATCCCGCGCATTAATAATTTGGTATTGGTAACAAAAAGATCATCGCCCACCAATTGAACCCGAGAGTTCAAGGCATTCGTTAACAACTTCCATCCTTGCCAATCTTCTTCAGCCATCCCATCTTCTAAGGAAAGAATAGGATAAGTATCTACCCATTCTACCAATTGGGATACCCACTTTTCAGGCGTATAATTTTTGTTCTCTGATTTCAATTGATATTCGTTTTTTTCAAAAAATTGACTGCTTGCTAAATCAAGCGCCAAACCAATATCTTGCCCTGGTTTAAACCCCGCCTGTTGAATGGCAGCTATGATACACTCAATAGCTGCTTCACTATTAGGTAAATCCGGCGCAAAACCCCCTTCATCCCCCACTAACGTTTTTAGTCCCTTATGTTTCAAAAGACTCTTTAAAGATTGGAAAACTTCAGCACCAAATCTAAGCGCCTCTTTAAAACTAGACGCACCGACAGGAACAATCATAAATTCTTGGATTTCAATGGTATTATCCGCATGAGCACCCCCATTAATCACATTCATTAAAGGAACGGGTAATACATATGGACTAAGATCTGTTTGATTTAAAGATCGATATAAGGGAAGTTTAACCGCTAAAGCAGCAGCTCTTGCCACAGCAACCGAAACGGCTAGGGTTGCATTTGCACCTAAACGACTTTTATTAGGCGTTTCATCTAAACGCATCAAAATATCATCAATACCTTTTTGATGCCGTGCATCATGATCTAATAACGCTGTTTTGATTTCTGTTTCAATAAAATGAACCGCTTTCAACACGCCTTTTCCGTGATAACGCGTTCCACCATCTCTTAACTCCATGGCCTCGTGCATACCCGTAGAGGCTCCCGAAGGGACACTTGCTCGCCCCAAAATACCAGATCCTAATATCACATCTACTTCTACTGTCGGAATACCCCGTGAGTCTAGGATTTCCCTTGCTCGAATATCCTTAATATCTGCCATTTTTCACTACCTCGTCTAATCTTAACAATAGTTGTAACAATGCTTCCATTTCATGTAAAGGCCATGCATTTGGCCCATCGCTTAAGGCCTTATCCGGATTTGGGTGAGTTTCCATAAATATTCCTGCAACTCCAACAGCGACGGCAGCTCTTGCCAAAACGGGTACAAATTCTCGCTGTCCACCCGAGGCTTGCCCATTCCCACCCGGCAATTGCACAGAATGCGTCGCATCAAATACAACAGGGCAACCGGTTTCTTTTAAAATAGCTAAAGATCGCATATCAGATACCAAATTATTATATCCAAAGCTAACACCTCTTTCGCATACTAGGATGTTGGAATTGCCAGTATTCTTTGCCTTAGCCACCACATGTTTCATGTCCCAGGGGGCTAAAAATTGACCTTTTTTGATGTTAACAGGACGACCTTGGCTTGCCACTTTTTGAATAAAATTAGTTTGTCTACATAAAAAGGCAGGTGTTTGCAATACATCCACAACTGAAGCGACTTCAGCAAGTGGGGTATCTTCATGAACATCGGTTAACACCGGGACCCCAATACTTTTTTTCACGAGACTCAAGATTTTTAAACCTTCTTCTATACCTAATCCTCTAAAGCTTTGATCTGAAGTGCGGTTTGCCTTATCAAAAGAAGATTTATAGATAAAAGGGATCCCTAATTTATCGGTCATCTCTTTTAAGATCCCCGCGGTATCCAGCGCGAGTGATTCACTCTCGATCACACAAGGTCCAGCAATCAAGAAAAAGGGACTCTCGTTACCGACGGGTACTCCACAGAGATCCATAATTGAAGGTGTCATACTAATTCTCCCGCTCGATGTTTAACCACTGCTTTAATAAACTGTGTAAATAGGGGGTGTCCATCCCTAGGGGTTGACGTAAATTCTGGATGAAATTGACATCCCACAAACCAAGGATGATTTGCAATTTCAATCATTTCAACCAATTGTCCATCCAATGAGCGGCCTGAAACCAAAAGCCCCTCTTTTTCTAAAGTAGGTAAAAGAGAAGGGGTTACTTCATAACGATGTCGATGTCGTTCTTCTATAATCTCATTTTGATAAATTTTTTGAGCTAAACTTCCGGGTGTTAAGCGACATTTTTGTGCACCCAAACGCATCGTACCTCCCATCTGGCTCTTTTCAGTCCGTACTTCATGGGTTCCTGTTTTGGTTAACCACTCGGTGACTAAAGCAATTACGGGATGCTTTGTGACAGGATTAAATTCGGTACTATTAGCGTCCATCATATTCGCAATATGCCTTGCATACTCAATAACGGCAATTTGCATTCCTAAACAAATCCCTAAAAAAGGAATATGATTTTCTCTCGCAAATTGGGCTGCGATAATTTTGCCTTCAACTCCCCGCTCACCAAATCCCCCGGGAACTAAAATGGCATCCAAATTCTCTAACAGCTTGGTTCCTTCGCTTTCAATTTGGGTTGCATCTACATAAACCACTTGAACTCGAGTTTCAGCATGGATCCCTGCATGCACGATTGCTTCATTCAAGGACTTATACGCATCCTGAAAGTTCACATATTTACCCACCATGCCAAGTCTAATCTCATTCTTAGGATTTTTCTGTTTGTAGACTACCCCGTCCCATTCCGAAAGATCTGCGGCAGGTGCTGTTATTCGTAATTTTTCTAGGACAATATCATCCAATTTTTGATCATGCAGCATTTTAGGAATTTCATAAATAGAACTCATGTCTGGTGAGGCAATTACCGCTCGTTCCTCAACATTCGTAAATAGGGCTATTTTTTTTCGTTCCAAATCCTGAAAAGGATGTTGTGTACGACAAATCAATATATCCGGCTGGATCCCAATGGAGCGCAATTCTTTCACCGAGTGTTGAGTGGGCTTTGTTTTAATTTCTCCGGCAGTGGCAATATAAGGAACTAGTGTTAAATGGATAAACACCGTTCGTTCACCACCCAATTCTATTCTAAGTTGACGGATCGCTTCTAAAAAGGGTAATGATTCT
>JBEICO010000141.1:0-3797 GCA_040383965.1 Francisellaceae bacterium | reverse complement strand
ATGGAACAATTAATTTTAATTATTCATGTGATGGTGTGTATCGGATTAATTGGGTTAATCCTGATCCAACATGGTAAAGGGGCAGAAGTCGGTGCTTCTTTTGGAAGCGGTGCTTCGCAAACGATTTTTGGTAGTCAAGGATCGGCGAGTTTTATTTCACGCGCCACAGCAGGATTGGTTGCGGTATTTTTTATCACGAGTTTAGCTTTGGGATATGTGGCAACCAATAAGGCCAGACCCAAAGATATCGACGAGTTGTTGAAAGGGATACAACCGGTGATGACACAACCTGTTATTAAAGATGACGACGTTCCTAAAACACCCTCACACCCCAAAAAAGAGGAAAGTTCAGAGATTCCGAATTTCCCAGTGTTAGAGGGAATTAAAGAAAAGTAAGGATCATATTTATTGGCTTTGTAGGGGCCGGTCTTAAGTGCCGGCCCTTTAGCTCAAAATGTTGTTTTAGAGTGCCGAAGTGGTGAAATTGGTATACACGCCACCTTGAGGTGGTGGTGACGCAAGTCGTGCCGGTTCGAGTCCGGCCTTCGGCACCAGTCTTTTATTTGCGTTTTATTCCTGGTTTATGGCTATCATCATGTGACTTACCATGATCTGCATTTGCACTTGGTCCTTTAAATAAATTTTCAAATAGCTTTGAAAACACATCTGATAATTTTTTGATGACATCATTAATGACTTTAATCGCTTGAGTCAGTATTACCTTAAGTTGAGGGGATGCGCCGCTATTGTTTTGGATAAAACTTTGAGCAGAACCTAGAAAATCCCCTGCCGTCTTTAAAAAAGTGCTACCAAATTCTTGAGCACTTCTCATGGGGTTAGCTTGTAAATCATGTGAAAGATCTGTAGACGTATTAACTACGTCGACAAGACTTTCTGTCAGTTCTGGTTCGCTTCCGCCATGTTTTAGTCTGTCGGCTGCAGTTTGCAAGGATCTAAATCTAGAAGGTTTTTTAGAAGCTCTACCATGGTGTTGTAGAGCATGTACTTTGTCTTTGGCTTTTTTTAGTGGCATTTTGGTGTCTCCTTAAATTTCTCAATAGTTAGATTTGACATTGAAAGCGGGGAAAGTTCCAAAATGGAAATAAATTTTTTAATTGACCTAGAGGCTAACTTACTCTTTTGGTTTTTTTAGAGTGATGGGTGCGCAAATTTTATCGGCAAATTTTAAGGCAAACTGGTTAAAGTTTTCATCAATTTCGCGTTTTTGCTGGCTGAATTCATATTTAGCGCATTTAAATTTGTGTTTAACATCTTCTGCCAAGGTAACCCCAACGGTATTTTTTTTGACTTGAAATTGCCATTTATCAAGCTTGTAGGTCGTAGACTTGATCCAAGCATGGGATCTTTGTTTTAACGTTTCAAGCTCTCTTTTTATTTGAGCCATTTTAAGACCACCCCTGTTGTTAGCTTATTTGATAACTATAAAGATAGCACACTTTGTTATATTTTTTTGACAGGTGATATTCTAATCATTTTGGTAGGTCAAGTTTTTTAGTGTAACATCAGCTATATAGTGGCTTGACTTAAGAGTTGTGTTTTATACTCAATCAGGTCAGGTCGAGAGTTGGCGGCACTATGATAGAACAGTATTTTCCTGTCTTAGTTTTTATTATCCTAGGCATTTTATTTGGGCTAGTGCCTATTGCCTTGGGGGCTTGTCTTGGATCCTCGCGTCCTAATTCTCAAAAAAACTCTCCTTATGAATGTGGATTTGCGCCCTTTGAAAGCGCTCGTTTAAAATTTGATGTTCGCTTGTATCTGATTGCGATCTTATTTATTATTTTTGATCTTGAAATTGTCTTTTTATTCCCATTTGCGGTGGCTTTAGATCATATAGGGTGGTTGGGGTTATCTGCTATGGGGGTTTTTCTCTTATTGTTATTGATAGGGTTTATCTATGAATGGAAGAAAGGGGCTTTGGAGTGGGAATAGAAGGGATCTTAAATCAAGGTTTTGTGACCACATCGGTCGATAAGCTTATCAATTGGGCAAGAACGGGATCACTCTGGCCCATGTCTTTTGGATTAGCTTGTTGTGCCGTTGAAATGATGCAAGCGGGTGCTTCTCGTTATGATTTGGATCGCTTTGGCGTATTGTTTCGGCCAAGCCCACGCCAATCGGATGTGATGATTGTGGCAGGGACATTGTGTAATAAAATGGCAGGGGCTATGCGTAAGGTTTATGATCAAATGCCGGAGCCCAGGTGGGTTATTTCAATGGGATCTTGTGCCAATGGTGGTGGCTATTATCATTATTCTTATTCTGTGGTACGAGGATGTGATCGAATTGTTCCCGTAGATATCTATGTACCCGGTTGTCCGCCTACGGCTGAAGCTCTAGTTTACGGCATTATTCAATTACAAAATAAGATAAAACGTACCAATACCATAGCAAGAATATAGGAGAACTTACTTGTCTCTAGTTAGTTTGGAAAAATTATCGGAAGCAGTACAAAATATACTGGGTTCCAAAGTCCAGAATAAAGAGTTATTGCGTTCTGAATTAACTCTGGAAATTGCAGCTACGGATCTCATTGAAGTGTGCAGCACACTTCGGGAACATTCCTTGTTTCAATTTGAAATGTTAATGGATGCGTGTGGTGTCGATTATTTACAATATGGTGTTTCAGAATGGAAAACAGAAGATGCCACGCAGTCGGGGTTTTCGCGAGGTGTTACGACACAATTAGGAAGTTTTACTTGGACTAAACCGAGATTTGCAGTGGTGTATCATTTGCTTTCTATAGAACTTAATCAGCGGATCCGCTTAAAAGTATTTGTTTCAGAAGAAAACCCTATTGTGCCTTCTGTTATCAATATTTGGAATTCTGCTAATTGGTATGAGCGAGAGGTTTTTGATTTATTTGGGATATTTTTTTCGGGACATCCAGATCTACGCAGGATCTTAACAGATTATGGGTTTATGGGGCATCCTTTTCGCAAAGATTTCCCGTTAATGGGAGAGGTGGAAATGCGGTATTCTGCAAAAGATCAACGTGTGATTTATGAGCCAGTAAGCATTGAAATGAGAACGCTGGTTCCAAAAACGATTCGCTCGGATAATCGTTATCTTGGGAACGAGGAATAAGTAAGCGTATGCGGGAAATTAAAAATTATACGATTAATTTTGGACCCCAACACCCTGCAGCCCATGGGGTATTGCGTTTGATCTTAGAAATGGATGGCGAAATTATCGAGCGAGCGGATCCGCATATAGGATTACTGCATCGAGCTACTGAAAAATTAGCAGAAAGTAAACCCTATAATCAAAATATTGGGTATATGGATAGATTGGATTACGTTTCCATGATGTGCAATGAGCATGGGTATGTAATGGCCATTGAAAAAATATTAGGCGTGGTACCTCCAATTCGGGCGCAATATATTCGAGTGATGTTTGATGAAATTACTCGAATTATGAATCATTTATTATGGTTAGGAAGCCATAGTCTGGATATTGGCGCCATGAGTATGTTTTTATATTGTTTTAGAGAGCGAGAGGATCTTCTAGATTGTTACGAAGCGGTTTCCGGTGCCAGGATGCATGCCACTTATTATCGTCCAGGTGGGGTATATCGTGACTTGCCACAGCAAATGGCAAAATACAAAGCCTCGCGGTGGAGAAGTCAAAAAGATGTGGATAAAATCAATCGAAATCGGGAAGGATCGTTATTAGATTTTATTCAAGATTTTACCGAGCGATTTCCAAAGTGCATTGATGAATATGAAACCCTATTAACTGATAATCGGATTTGGAAACAACGGACAGGTGATATT
>JBEICO010000140.1:0-3827 GCA_040383965.1 Francisellaceae bacterium | reverse complement strand
AACTCATGAAACAAAACCTCTAAGTAGGCAAGAGTACACAGAGGCAATCCTTGTAGACTGGGTTCTAAAAAGCTTCGGATCAAAAATTGCTTTGCCACTTCTTTTGTTAAACCCCTGCTTCTTAAATAGAAAAGCGCTTCGAGATCGAGATTTCCCACCGTTGCCCCATGGGTACATTCTACATCGTTCGTATCAATGTACAGTCTTGGTCGGGTATTGGCTTCTGCACTAGGGGAGAGTAACAGATTTTTATTTTCAAGCAGCGCTTTGGTTTTAGCGGCATTTTTAGGGACATAGATTTCCCCTGTAAAAGTACTTTTGGCTTTGTCTTTAATGATGGCGCGGGAGATAGTCTTGCTCACGGTATTTGGCGCGTAATGGTGTAGTGCAAGTTCTAGATCCATACGTTGATTTTTCTTTGCAATTAACATGGTATAGAATTCACAGGTGGCATGGGGTTCATGGAGTTCAATCTTGCAATTGGTGCGGTTAACATTTCCACCTGCTTGTATGGCGTTACCTCTATAATGACTTTTTTCAGACTGTTGAATGTTGATGGTAGCGTTCTGTATGCTGTTGGAGGTGGATCGCTGCACGAATACATGGGTTACTCGAGCGCCTTTCTCAAGTTTAATATCGGTATTCACTTCAGAAACAGAGGGTTCATCTCCAATAGAGAGATACACTTCAATGAGGGTTGCCGTTGCATTTTCTTCAGCTAGAATGATATTTTTGAGCGGGATCATCCCCGGTTTTTCATTAGCCTCTACGATATGGATAAGGTATAGAGGATTTTCAAGGATGCAGTTTTTTGGAAGCCGAATGATTTCCTCTTCATTTTGCCATCCTGTTTTAAGAGGTTTTTTGACTAACGTTCCATTGTAATAAATCCATTGCAAAGGAGCCTTAGGATCTATTAACCAAGATGGATTTATTTCAATACTTAAAGGATCTGTATGAGTTATAGCAGACATATTAACTTCCTAAAGCCCATGCATAGCCTTTTTGTTCTAATTCTAGGGCTAAAGATTTATCTCCGGATTTAACCCGCTTGCCATTTGCAAGTACATGAACGTAGTCAGGTTCAACATAATCTAATAAACGCTGATAATGGGTAATTAATAAAATGGAACGGTTTTCGTGTCTTAAGGCGTTGATTCCATCCGCAACCGCTTTTAGTGCATCAATATCCAAACCTGAATCCGTTTCATCTAAAATAGCCAAAGTAGGTTCTAGTAGAGACATTTGCAATATTTCATTGCGTTTTTTTTCGCCGCCAGAGAAGCCATCATTCACAGCGCGATAGAGTAATTCTTCAGACATGGCTAAGAAAGCCATTTTTTCTTTAACCACTTTTAAGAAATCAACAGCATCGAGCGGGGCTTTTCCTTGAGCCTTGCGGGTTGCATTTAAGATAGATTTTAAAAATTGAATATTGGTAACGCCAGGGATGGCAACAGGATATTGAAATCCTAAAAATATGCCTTTCCAGGCTGCTGCTTCGGGTGAAAATGTTAAAAGATCTTCTCCTAAATACTGGATGGATCCTTGGGTTACGGTATAATCTTTTTTTCGAGCGAGCAGATTTGCCAAGGTGCTTTTACCTGAACCATTCGGCCCCATAATGGCATGCACTTTTCCAAAACCCACTTGGAGATCAAATCCTTGTATAATAGGTTTTTCTGCAATATTAACGTGTAAGTTTTTTATTTCTAAAAGCATTTTTTCATTGGTTTTCATCATAATACCTTTTTAGTGAATAGGGTGTTATCCAGTAGTGCCTTCTAAGCTAACCGACAGTAATTTTTGAGCTTCCACGGCAAACTCCATAGGAAGTTCTTTGAAAATGGCTTTACAAAATCCATTAACTATCATTGAAATTGCATCTTCAGTGGGGATCCCACGTTGGCGGCAGTAAAATAGCTGTTCTTCACTAATTTTACTGGTGCTGGCTTCATGTTCAATTTTGGCTGAATTATTTTTAACTTCAATATAGGGCAGGGTATGCGCACTTGACGTTTCACTTAAGAGTAAAGAGTCGCATTGGGTATAATTTTGTGCCTGCAGAGCTCCTGGAGTTATTCGTACCAGACCTCTATAATTGTTTTTTCCAAAACCAGCGGCAATTCCTTTCGCCAAAATCGTACTGCGGGTATGTTTGCCGATGTGGATCATTTTAGTTCCTGTATCGGCTTGTTGGTAATGATTTGTTAAAGCGACTGAATAAAATTCACCCACACTGTAATCGCCTTGCAGGATAACGCTGGGATATTTCCAAGTAATAGCTGATCCTGTTTCCACTTGTGTCCATGAAATTTTGGAAGCAATGCCGCGGCATTGTCCTCGTTTGGTTACGAAATTATAAATACCGCCCTTGCCGTTTTTGTCTCCAGGATACCAGTTCTGTACCGTGGAATATTTAATATAAGCTCGATCTAGTGCTATCAACTCAACTACTGCAGCATGCAATTGATTTTCATCTCGGATCGGAGCTGTACAGCCTTCTAAATAACTGACAGTACTATCTTCTTCTGCAATGATTAGGGTTCGTTCGAATTGTCCGGTGCTGGCAGCGTTGATCCGAAAATAGGTTGAAAGTTCCATGGGGCAACGCACCCCTTTGGGAATATAGCAAAAGGACCCATCCGTAAAGACAGCAGCGTTTAAACAAGCAAAAAAATTATCGGTGTATGGGACCACGGTTCCCAAATATTGTTTAATTAACTCTGGATATTTTTGTACGGCTTCCGAAAAAGAACAAAACAAAATGCCTTCCTTCGCTAATTTTTCTTGATAGGTAGTTGCCACCGACACACTATCAAAAACAGCATCAACTGCGACGTTATTTAACCTTTCTTGTTCTTTAATAGGGATCCCTAATTTTTCATAGGTTTTTAAAAGCTCGGGATCTACTTCGCTTAAATTTTTTAATGAAGGTTTTATTTTGGGAGCGGAATAATAAATGATTTTTTGGTAATCAATAGGTTCATAGTGTACTTCGGCCCAATGCGGTTCTGTTAGGGTAAGCCAATGTTTATAGGCATTTAGGCGCCATTCCAGCATAAATTCAGGTTCATTCTTTTTGGCAGAAATTAAGCGAATAACATCTTCATTTAAGCCACAAGGTATGCTATCCGATTCTATATCCGTCACAAACCCCGCGGCGTAGTCGCGATCCAATATTTGATGCAATTCTTTGTTAGGAGTTGTCATGGGTTACTCGGATAGGGGTTTGTTGGTGAATAAGATCGGCTAATTTTACAGATTGCAAAGCATTCGTAATAACTTGATTAATGCGTTGCCACGGTGATTTAACAGTGCACAAAGGCGCAGAGCTGCAATGATCGTGTCCCAAATTGCATTCCGTAATCGCAATGGGCCCTTCTAAAGCATCGATTAGATCCGCAATGGTAATTTTTGCGGGGTTGCAAGCAAGGTGGTAACCACCGTTAGATCCTCGTTGGGATGTTAATAATTGGTGTTTTGCTAATCTTTTTAATAATTTAGAGACGGTAGGTTGCGAGATAGAGACTTGCTCGGCAATTTCTCGGGCTTGAAATTGGCGCAAAGGGCTACCCGCCATAAAAGCCATAATCATTACGCCGTAGTCGGTTAGCTTAGTTATTCGTACCACTTTGCCTCGGGTTTATCTAATCAAGACCATATTAGTCCACAATGGATTGGCTTAGTATAATAGATTTTTTAAAGATCCAAAACTCTATATTGCATCTTTGGAGTTGGCAGTGTACTCTATGACGATCAAAAAAGAATCTAAACTAACTAAATACATGTAGCTTCACTGTTTATATTCTGGGGTTTGAATCGTT
>JBEICO010000139.1:0-3937 GCA_040383965.1 Francisellaceae bacterium | reverse complement strand
CATTAGGGGAGAATACTTTTGCTAATAATTTTTCTTTAAACTCGGCGGAATACTGGGTACATTTTCGCATACAGGGCTCCATTGTCGCCCCACTAAGTTAGTTTAATTCAGAGGCGACAACTTTCCTGACGCATGGGGGTTAGGAGAGAGAGCGCAAATTCCATCAGGGCCCGAGCTATTAAGCTCAATTTGAGGCCGGATATACAGATGCACTCAGTCTTCTCTCTGCTAAAGAAAATTATCCTTTACAAACAGGATGGGTCCATATACAGATCCTGGCCCCAACGGAGCCTACATAACGGTGCACTTTTTATCTGAGTTATTTGAAAATTGTCTTAAAGCATCTCTAGCACCTGGATAGCCTTGATCTTTAGCAAACTGGTACCATTGGTGGGCTTCTACTAAATCAATAGTTACCCCATGTAGGCCTTTACTATAGATTTCCCCTAAATAAAATCTGGAAGGTGCGTCTTCTTCGGTTGCAGCAATTTTTAGTAGTCTGAGTCCTTCTGTTGGGTCAACTTCGACACACCAGCCATCGGTGAGATAGCGCATACCTAAAAACGCAATGGCTGGAACAAACCCTGCTTTTACACAATCTGAGATCGCAACAGCGTATGATGCCAATGCCTTGCCATTTGCTATTGCTTGATCATATCTATCTGGATTTTCGTATCTATCAGTGACCCAAAGAAAGGTAATAGGTATATACTTATCTTTATTAGGCGTATAACCATGCTGTGCATCAATTGTGCCTTTTGTAAAATTTAAAAGCCCATATTGGGCATAGTAAGCATAAACACAATAACTAAGCCATTCATGATCTGTTCCGGAGCATTCTTCCACTTTTGAGAACCATCTTAAGGCTTCATCTGGCTTAACCGGAAAACCAAATCTTCCTTGATGATATCCCAATGCCACTAAAAATTGAGCACGCACATTAGCAAATTTTGTACCCGCATTTGCTCGTTTAAGAAGTGTTTTCACATCTAGTAAATAATCAACTTCTACGGGTTCTCCTTTATGGGCATCAAATAAAAAAGTTAATTGTTTGGTTTGTACTAAGTCTGCAGGATTAATATCCAGGGCTTGGAGCTTCGCGTTTATCAATTTGTCATCCAGAATAGCGTGCTTACCTTGTGCGGTGACAACTGCAACCTCTTGTCGTATAGCCTGTTTTCGCTTTAAGTCAGCCAAATCCCATTCTATGTTTGAAGGGCTTGCAACTCCACGGCGTAACTTGTCTTGTATCTTTGTTAAAGCTGCTAAGTCTTCTTCCATTGCTGTTGAACTTTCCATGCCACTCTCCCTTTTTTTGATTCCGTGAGAAGAATTTACTTATGGGCATGGTGAAGTATTGAAAAAAAATTGTCAATAAGTCGGAGCGTAATGGAGTCAAGGGAATGGAACTATTTTTGTGTATCGTTAACCAATGTTTTGAAACTGAAATCCAGTTTTCTTGTAGGCTTTAGCATCTAATATATTGCGAAAATCAAGAACAATAGGAGAGTGCATAAGATCTTTTATCTTATCTGGATTTAAAATTCTAAACTCTTCCCATTCAGTAGCGATCACTAATGCATTAGAGTTTTCGATTGCCTCATAGCTTTCATTGCACCAAGTGATTTTATCACTTTTTAGAATTCCCTTGGCATTTTCCATACCCAAAGGATCAAAGATTTTGATGTTGGCATTTTTCTGAAGTAATTCTTGTATAACTGCTATTGCAGGACTTTCTCTAACATCGTCTGTGTTGGCTTTAAAAGTGACTCCTAATATTCCAATGGTTTTTTCATGTAAACTTCCGCCACAGGCACGTTCTATCTTATTTGCCATAAATGATTTTCGATTAGTATTTGATTGTATAACGGCATCAATAATATTGCTGCCCACTTTGTTTTCATGAGCAAATCTAGTAAAGGCTTGGATGTCTTTAGGAAAGCAAGAGCCTCCAAATCCTGGCCCAGGTTTTAGAAACTGCTTGCCAATCCGATGGTCAAGTCCTATTCCTTGAATGAGATCTTCAATATTGCCACCTATCTGTTCACAGATATTTGCCATTTCGTTAATATAAGCCACCTTAGTAGCGAGATAACAGTTAGAAACGTATTTAATCAGCTCAGCTGTTGCAATATCCGTCCATAAAATTGGAACGTTTTTCTTAATAAAAAATTCATTAATTTCCTGCATTTTATTTTTTGCATATTTTGATTCAGATCCAATGACAATTCTATCTGCAGCAAAAAAATCTTGAATAGCGCTGCCTTCTCTCAAAAATTCAGGATTGGATACCATATGAAATTTTAGCTCTGGTTTTCCTTTCCTGATCAAATCTGCAAGGACTTTGGAAGTGCCTGGCGGGACGGTGGATTTTACAATAATCATGGCATTATCACTCAAGTGAGGATAAAGCTGAGTGATAGCGTTTTTAATAAAAGACAAATTAACACTACCATCTTTTTCATCTGTAGGCGTGCCAACTGCAATGATAAAAGTATCAATACTAGAAAAAGCTTCGTAGTGATCAAAGAAATGCAACCTTTTATTCTTTACTTGGGTCAAATACAATTCTTTTAAACCTGGCTCATAAATAGGAATATCGTTATTTTGTAACTTATTAATTTTTGTCGCATCCAGATCAACCATAAAAATTTCAAATCCAAGTTCGGCTAAGCAAATACCGGTCACTAGTCCGACATATCCTGCGCCAATAACGCCGATTTTCATGATTGTTTGACTCTATCTTTAAATGTTTAATTAGCCAATCGCTATTAGATTTAATTATAGCTAACTTACTTTTTTGTGCCACAAGCGATGAAAAAAAAGCGTGTAGCTACTCTTTTTTATATTTTCTGTTTCAATTAGGATTATCTCTTTATATTTTTTAGGCGTTTTAATATAGTTTGACTTCGGACAACGTTTCTGGCAGAATGTTGGTCAAGGTGCCGAGTCGGATCATGGTTTATTTGTTTAATAAGTGGGGCCTAGCCGATGCCAGCTACACAGCCTAAACCGTTCAGTAAACTTCGGAATTTTCTGTGGCCCATTCACGGGTTTGAACATAAAAAACTGGTCCCCATGCTCGCCCTCTTCTTTTTGATATCTTTTGTCTACAATCTCTTACGATGTATGAAAGTAACCTTGGTTGTTACTCCAGAAGGATCGGGTGCGGAAGTGATACCTTTTCTAAAGGTATGGGCAGTATTGCCTGGCGCCATTTTATTGACTTATATCTATACTCAGTTGTCTAATCGATTCAATCGTGAAAATGTTTTTTATATCATGCTCTCCATTTTTATTGGTTTTTTTACTTTATTTTTGTTGGTTTTATATCCGAATCGAGCCTTTTTAGAATTAACAACATTTGCAGACTTGCTACAACAAAAGCTGCCAGAAGGATTTAAGGGGCTTATCTCGATAGTTCGTCATTGGCCGCTTTCCTTGTTTTATGTACTCTCTGAATTATGGAGTGCTGCGGTTCTTTCAATGTTGTTCTGGGGATTTGCCAATGAAGTGACAACTGTGGATGAAGCGAAGCGGTTTTATGCCATTTTTGCTTTAGCGGCTAATTTTTCGGGTATATTTTCAGGCCAATCTGCCCAATGGCTAACCCTACAAGAATATAACCCGAGTCTACCTTTTGGAACGGCTGCTTGGGAACAATCCCTAAACTTACAACTAGGTTTAGTCTTATTGTTAGGGATTTTTATTGTATTTCTATTTAGGTGGGTTAATCATACTATCGTTAAGAAACCTCTGATCTTGGCTGCTCAAACTAATATCGATCATGTAGAAGAACCTACCCGGAAAATCAGTTTGCGAGAGTGTTTTTCATATTTAGTAAAGTCTCGATATATGCTGTACATAGCAATTTTAGTGGTTGCCTATAATATTGTTTATAATTTAGCAGATGTATTATGGACGGATCAGGTTAAAT
>JBEICO010000138.1:0-3958 GCA_040383965.1 Francisellaceae bacterium | reverse complement strand
TGAATCTAAAGTGGGTTTTTCAATAATGGGCACTACATTACTCATGTTATCTCCTTGCTTTACAAATTAAAGTTCAGCTTAGAGACAAATTATCAAATTAAACCTTTAGCTTCACACCTTCTCACCGGTAGGACACGATATTATCTAGCGAGTATTGCTTGTTTTCGAAGGGATCTTAAGTTATTAGAAGTGCTATTGAAGAACGGTGCCAAAGCAGATGTAGTGTTAGAGTATGATAATCATCACACTACACCATTACATATTGCTTGTTCCTTAGGCGAAGAAAAAATGGCAAAAACACTTTTGCAATATGGTGCTGATCTTAAAAAAATTACTTCTGAAAAATGTACGTCTTTAATATTAGCCTGTGATCATAATCAGGGTGCTGTTGTAGCGTTACTTTTATCACAGCAAAATATTCGCGATACCCTCGATTTACCAGCTAAAGATGGTGCCACGCCTTTTATCAGAGCATTCACAAAAGGGTATTTGCCCATTGCAAGGCAGTTATTGCAAGCGGGAGCGGATGGCATAGCTTGGGTTTACTATGGATGTAGAAATGGAAATGTTGGTTTAATTGATTTCTTAGTTGTCGATCCTAAAGTTCGCCAAAACATTAATACTGCTTCAAATGGCATTACGCCGTTAATGATGGCCTGTATGTTTGGTCACGTTAAAGTAGCAGCGTCGTTATTAACAGCAGGTGCGGATTTAACCTCGATTGCGAGTGATGTTTTGTTGGTGACTTGTGAACGGGGAAGTAGTGAAATGCTGACATTTTTGTTAAATCAGCCTATCGTTTTTAAATTAATTAATGAACCCTTTGAGAATGGCTTTACTCCCATGACATTTGCAAGCGCTAATGAGCGGGTTGACTTGGTAGCAATTTTAATTAAAAGTGGCGCGAGAGTTTCACAAGCGGATAAAAATGGTTATACGCCTGAACAATGGGCTAAAGAGAGAAAAAATTCTGTCATCATTGCAATGATAGAAGCACAGCTTTTAATAGAGCAAGGCAAAACTCCACGAAATCTAACCTTTGCGTATCAAAATCCGCAAGTGGCTGAGAAAGTTGATTTCACCCAGCGTAACACACAAGCGATTAAAGAATTTAAGGCTGAAAACTATCTAGAAGCAGCTAGGCTTTTTGAAGAATGTTTAGGATTTATTAGAAAATCAACAATTGACTCTCAAACTAAGCAGAATTTACCAACCGTTTTATATAATTTGGGCTCTGCACAACTTAAATTAGGGTCATATGAAGCTGCAAAGAGTGCCGTAGAGCATCTTACAGAAGCGGGTTCTATTTGTGGTGATGATGTTAAAGAGAAGTATGGGGTTCGACTTAAAGAAGCCGAGAAGAATGCCTTAGATTTAAAACCGCAAGATAAAAAATTTGAAATGGTTTAAGTTTTTTAGGGAGCTTAAGACAGATGTTTAAAACAAATCAGAAAAAGTTTTTAGCTATCAAAAAATTGGAATTACCTATCGGGCAATATGCCATCACGGGTAGCGGTCCTATGGGTATTCGGAAATTAAGAGAAATAGGCGATATTGATATTATTGTTAATTCTGAACTGTGGGGTATTCTGTCTGAAAAATACGGCGTGGTTGAGGAAAATGGCGTTATAAAGATAGTGTTTTCAGAAGATAATATTGAAGCATTAGGGAAAAATTCATTTTGTAAGCTCCAAAAAGATCCCAATCTTCCTTCTGTTGCGGATCGTATTCAACAAGCAGAAATAATTGAAGGATTACCGTTCGAATCTTTAGATCATGTTGTATATTTCAAGCGTAAAATGGGTAGAGATAAGGATCTGAAAGATATTCAAACAATTGAAGCTTATCGATCTCAGGCTACAACGAATAACAAAGATTAACATAAGAAAAAAGGCTGAGGTTGAGCTTGAAAAGCTTACTACTGTAGAAACATTGTTTCCAGTTCGGAATTCTAAATTTGGTGATCTGGTGAATTTATTAAGACAGGAAAACACAATAAATAATGGCTTGAAAAATCCATGCACCCTGTGTTTTCAGTCTTCCCTGTATATATACGGATTCCGGAATGTGCTTTTACAGAAAATTATATGACGTATTCTCCTTTAATAATAGGCATAGAGATGCACAGTCTCAGCAAGAGCTTGATAAGTGAACTGCTTTGATGTCATATAAACCTTAATTATCAATGTCACTTCTTTTGCCTAATAAGGACGGCCCTTGAACAGCAGGGCTGCGATTTGGCCCTATGTTTTCGATACCAGGGCTATTTCTAGAAATTATTCTAGAATTTTGCAGAGGTAAGAAAAAGTTTGGAGTTGGAACAGGAGGTATATTTGCTGGCAACTGGTTATCTGGGTGTAATACGTTTTGCCTTAGAAAACTAAAATTCCAGGATAGTTGCATATAAGTTGTAAAAAGATTTGCAATGTCAGAAACTTGGTGTTCTTCTGCAATTTGCAAAGGTGTTTGTTGACGTTCCTGTAAATTTCCATTCAAATAAATCAATTTTCTATTTAAATGAGCCACAATTTCAGTGATATACATCGCGCTAAATAAGTGCTTAACGTTTTCGACTTTATTTCCCAAAATGGCGTAATAAAGTGCGCTACATCCCGAACCATCAGTGGCTAGAAAGTTGTAACCGGCCAATGATAATTCCTGGAGTATAGTCGGATCAACAATTCCTGTTAGTTTAATCACGAGCCCATGCAAAATTCTCACGTAATTTTCCAGACCTAGCTTTTGCGCAAGCTGTAAGGGATTTAATAACACATGGTTTCCTTCAGTTCCATGTTGGATCTTGGCAAGTAAAAATGCACTTTTCTGTTCTACGGCCAATCGATTCCATATCCATATTAAGTTTGCAGGACATTTACCTAAAATTGCATAATGTAAAGCATTTCCGCTGGTAACGGAATGGATATTCGTAAAAGAATAGCCAATTTCTTTTAATGATTTAAGGGTGTTAGGATTATCTTCCTTGATTCTTTCATATAAAAAATCATTTGTACGTACTGCATAAGACTTTAAGAAATCCATTATTTGCGGCTTATTATTAAGGGTTGCTAAAGAAACTACGGTATAGGGTCGACCATCTGGTGTGGTAACTGTTTGGCATAAAAGACGTAACATTTGAGCAGGTGGAAGTTTTTGTGCAACCCATTCTAAAACTTCCTTATTTTCATTTGTTACACAAAAATGGAGTATGTTAAGCCATACAGCATCTTGGATATTCATTAAATTAAACAGAAACTCAAGATTTTCGACTTTGTTTTTCGAAATGGCGTAATAGAATGCGCTATATCCTGCATTATCAGTCGCGCTCAAATCGTAACCGGCTAATGATAATTCCTGGAGTATTCTTGAATCAGTAGTTCCTGCTAATCTAATCGCGAGCGCATGCAAAATTCTCACGTAATTTTCCAGACCTAGTTTTTGTGCAATTTGCAAAGGAGTTAATAGCTCAAGATTCTCTGGAGTTCCGAATTGGACTCTAGCAAGTAAAAATGTACTTTGTTGCTCTACCGGCAATTGATTCCATATCCATATTAAATTTGCAGGACATTGCCCTGAAGCTGCATAATGTAGAGCATTCGCTGTGGTTACAGAATGAACTTCTGTAAATGAATATCCGGTTTCTTGTAATATTTTAAGGACACTAGGGTTATCTTCTTTGATTCTTTCAAATATAAGATCATTCGTAAGTTCCGCATAGGATTTTAAGAAGTCTATTATTTGCTGGTGATTATTAAGATTTGCCAAAGTGATTGCGGTATACCGCCGACGATCTGGTGTGGTAGCTGTTTGGCATATAAGACGAAGCATTTGTACGGGGGAGAGCGTGTCCTACCGGTGAGAAGGTGTGAAGCTAAAGGTTTAATTTGATAATTTGTCTCTAAGCTGAACTTTAATTTGTAAAGCAAGGAGATAACATGAGTAATGTAGTGCCCATTATTGA
>JBEICO010000137.1:0-3966 GCA_040383965.1 Francisellaceae bacterium | reverse complement strand
GATTTTAGCGTGATAGATTTTGTGGGAGGGATCAAAGATCTAAATGCGAGATCTCTTAGAATCATTGGAGATCCCCGCAAACGTTTTAGGGAAGATCCCGTTAGAATGTTACGAGCCATTCGGTTTGCTGCAAAATTAAATTTTGAGATAGAAACTAATACAAAAGAGGCTATTTATGAACTTGGCATTTTAGTTAAACAAGTTCCTTCCGCGCGCCTAGTAGATGAATACATGAAGTTATTTTTAAGTGGTTATGCTGAAGCAAGTTTTCACCTTCTGCGGCAATACAATATCTTTTCTATTTTATTTCCAGAAACCGATCATAATCTAAAAGAAGAAGGCGTAGTCCTGCGATTTGTTATAGCAGCGCTGATGGATACCGATAAACGGATCACTGAAAATCGACCCGTTGCCTTGCCTTTTTTGTTGGCGGCACTCTTATGGCACAGCGTTGAAAAAGAGGCTCTTAAATTCATTAAAGAAGGGCTTTCAGATCTCACTGCTTTTTATGAAGCTTGTGATGTCGTTTTACAACAACAACAAAGAAATATAGCGATTTCTAAACGCATGATGCAAGCAGTTCGGGAGATTTGGGTTTTGCAGCCTCGACTCATGAGAAGAACGGGTAAGAGAACATTACAAGTATATGCGCATCCAAGATTCCGAGCAGCCTATGATTTTATGACTTTACGTGCAGTTGCGGGAGAGGCGCGTGTTATTGAAGTGGTAGAGTGGTGGAAACAATACATAGCTGCTAATGATGAGCAAAAGACTCACATGAATGAAAAGTTGAAGGCGGAGCCAAGTCGATATAGGCGGACGTCTAAAAAACGCGTATAGTAGCAATTCAAGAGTCAACGATAGGAGTGGTAAAAGATGAAACCGTATATGGTAATTGAAGGCGGAAGCCAAGCCCTAGAAGCCTTTGAAAAAAAGGTTGCCGATGCTTTAGAGTTAGGATACAGCTTAGCCGGAGAATTGGTGACTCAACTCCATGCTTCAGAAATCAAATTTTTTCAGCCTGTTATTTTGGTTGAAGACGCTGATGACGAGGAAGATTGGGATGAAGAAGACGAGGACGAAGAAGACGAGAATTGATCCTGAAAATTTCGTACAGCTAATCCATAGCCATTCGTTTTTCGCGGTCTCCTAATTCTTCTTCTAAGAGATCCCAGCGTTTAATGATCTTAAAGTGCTCACGGTGCTTTTTATCAAAAGGGCTATGGCTGCTGTTTTGCTGAATAACCTCTTTTCGGTTGTTCAAGATGTTTTGGTATAATTCCTTAAAGTATGTCATGTATTGAGTAAAATCTTTGCCGCCCATTTGGTGGATAATTGCTTTATAATCGGTTGGATCTAATTGAAGCGAGTCTTCAGGGGAATTAATAATTTCTTGAATTTTTTCTTGAGTTTGTTCAATAGTTTCTCGTTTTTCGAATTCTCGTTTAATAAGATGCAATTTTCTGCTGATAATTTTTAATTTTTCGTTGATGTTTCCTTGAATTTGTAATCCGATTTGATTGTTAATTTCAGAGCTAAATTCTCTAAATTTTCTTCGAAATTCCAGAAACTCTTTTTTACCCAGTTTTTTAAGTTCTTTTTCGAATTCGATTTCTTCCCACTCAAAAGAGCTATCTGGCGTCATACTTCCCCCAAAACGTATTAGACTAACTTATTGTGCTGTACTTTAAATATTAGCTAATATTTTTAAAATTTAAAGTAAGTAGGGTAAAATAATTGGAATTTATCAAAATGAGAGTAAGGGGAAAGCGGTGATTCCATCCAATAAGTGGCAAGACCTAGCTAAGCACCATGAGTCATTGGTCAATGTGCGGATCCAAGATTTATTCCAGCAAAACCCCCAGAGGTTTGCAGATTTTTCACTGCAAGTACATGATATTCTTCTAGATTATTCAAAACAACATGTAACGCGAGAGACTCTGGAACTGCTCTTCAATTTAGCAAAATCTTCTCAATTAAAAGAGTATATACAAGCATTATTTGCAGGCGAAAAAGTGAATACGTCGGAGCAGCGATCTGCTCTTCATATGGCGTTAAGGGATCCCACTCATGCCCCTATCATGGTAAATGAGCAAAATATTAAGCCCGATATCCATCTGGTTCTCTCTAGGATGGGGGTTTGGACTGAAAGAGTTAGAAGTGGGTCTTACTTGGGGGGGACGGGAAAACGGATCACGGATGTTGTTAGTTTGGGTATTGGAGGCTCCGATTTAGGGCCTTCTATGGTGTACCAGGCGCTTAGTGCCTATAAAACGACAGATATTGCTCTGCATTTTATTTCAAATGTGGATGGAAAAACCTTAGCGGAAGTGTTAAAGCATTTAGATCCAGAAACTTGCCTTTGTATTATTAATTCAAAAACATTTACCACCCCCGAAACTTTACAAAACGCAACTCGTATCAAAAAATGGTTGACTGAAAAATTAGGAGAGAAAAATATCCCTCAACATTTAGTAGGGGTTACGGCCAATCCTGATAAAGCTCTATTGTTTGGTATTTTAAGAGAAAATATTTTTGAATTTTGGGACTTTGTGGGCGGACGGTATTCGATTTGGTCTTCGGTGGGATTACCCATTGCATTATCCTTAGGCATGGAACACTTTAGATCTTTTTTAGCGGGCGCGCATTTAATGGATCAACATTTTTACACGGCGCCATTTTCTGAAAATATGCCGGTAATATTGGCCCTTCTAGGGATATGGAATATTAATTTTGAAAATTCTACTGCTCACGCGGTGCTTCCTTATGAAGATGGCTTAGAGCAATTTCCAAATTATTTACAACAATTAGAAATGGAAAGTAATGGAAAAACAGCAGCGAGAGATACGGGAACAGTTTCACATGCGACTGCCCCAATTATTTGGGGAGGGGTTGGATGTAATGGACAGCATGCATATATGCAATTATTGCATCAAGGGACGCAAGTTATTCCAGTAGATTTTCTGTTGCCCGCGCAAGGACATTCAGAATTTGATGAGCATCATAAATTATTGGTGGCAAGTTGTTTGAGTCAAAGTAAAGCATTAATGGAAGGAAATATTGATAATGGAACGCCGTTTAATCAACACTCGGATGCCAAACACTGTTCCGGAGATCGACCCAGTAATACCCTGATGTACTCTACATTAACACCAAAGGTATTGGGCTCTCTTATTGCTTTGTATGAGCATAAAGTTTTTGTGCAGGGAATAATATGGGGAATAAATTCTTTTGATCAATGGGGTGTAGAATTGGGTAAAACATTGGTGAGGGAAATTTTACCTCATCTCGATACTGCTCTGGTGAATGCTAAGTTAGACAGTTCCACACGTGGACTTATTGAATATTATCAGTACTGTAGAGAGCAGAGTGTTAAGAAAACCCCAGAAACTTTGTAAAAGCTTCTACAGGCTCTCGGTGGGTTCTATATTGGTTAATAGGATCTTGATGATTGGCATACCCTATTGCCATGCCACAGACTAGAGATTTACTGTGGGGAACGTCGACAATATTCCTAACAATATCAGGATATTCTGCTAGTGAAGCCTGTGGACAGGTTTCGAGTCCAAGTTCTCTTGCTGCTAACATGACGTTTTGGAGAAAAAGTCCCATATCAATCCAAGAGCCTTTTTCAAGATGGCGATCTAGAAAAAATAAGAGTCCAATGGGTGCCCCAAAAAAATAATAATTCTTCATCCATTGAGCTTCACGTGCTTCTTTTTGTTCTATGCTAATATTGACAGAAGAATATAGCGCTAATCCACAAGCTTTACGGCGGCTTTTGTAAGGTTCAAGCCATTCTGTTGGATGATAGTGATAATCAGGATTTTCTGGAATTTGAGCCTTTCGCGCCGCATTAATACTATCCCCGATGGTTTGGATAATCTTATCTGTGACTGCAACGACAAACCAAGGTTGCGTGTTAACACCAGAAGGCGCATATCGCGCTGTATCTAATATGGAATG
>JBEICO010000136.1:0-3991 GCA_040383965.1 Francisellaceae bacterium | reverse complement strand
CTTGCAACTGCCTGTTCTCTAAACTGTGAGCTATATTTCTGACGTTTTTTAGTAACAATTGATTTCTTGTGATTCATATAACACCTCTCTGATAGATTTTACTATCTTAGCAAGGTGTCCGAAAAGTCGGGGGAAGGTCATTCCCTTCTTGTGCATTGCCTTAGTAAAAGGGGTTGGTTCTTTTGTACACTTAGCGTCACATTTAAGCAACGTCACTCAAGGCGCTGCCAGTCAAGCCGCAACAGAAGCGACAACGGGTAATTACAGCTTTGGGAATATCACGGAAGGAAGTCGACAAATCTCTAATACCAGCATGCTAAACCATAGCTATGCTGCAAGCTTTCGGTCGGGTTCATTCCAACAAGCAGATGGCAGATCGGATTTAATCACTTCTGCTGATGGACAACAAATCCTTAATGTGAGCAGTTCTAATTTACCCATTTCCTTAAATGTGGCAGAAACACAAAGTGCTCAGTTGTCAGAACAAGCCAGTCGAAGTTATCAAACAGCTATGAACAAATCTGAGTCTTATGCAAAAAGTATGGCGGAGACATTGCGTCAAAGCGTGGATCTATCAGATCACATGAGTAAATCTCAACAATCTTCAGATCACTACAATGAAGGAAAATCTATAGAGCAAAGCGAATCACTTAGCAAATCGGCACAGATTGTTAAAGATTTTGCTAAAAATAATAATTTAACTGTTGAGCAATCATCTCAAGTAATTGCAGCAGCTAGCATTGGAGGGGATAAAGGCTTATCTGTATTAGGTAAATTATTAGGCGTTAGTGGAAGTATTTCAGGCAATGTAATTGGAGAGGCTAACATACAAGAAGCGTATCAAAAAGCAGAAAGAGTTACTCAAGGTGAAGATTTTCAATCTGCTCTACGCCAAACAACACAATCTGTTCACAATCAGTCTTTTACACAAAATGATGAAAAAGGAAAACGCTTAGCAGAAGGCATAGCAAACTCTTGGGATGAATCAAATAATTTTAGAGAGGAAGCCAGCAAAAGCTTCAGGGAAGCTGAAGACTATAATCACCAAGCCTCTGTTGTCAAAAACTCTGCAGCCTCTATAAATGCCAATCATACACAAGAATTTGTAAATTGGTTATCCAAACAAAAAGCAGATAATACAGGCGGACATATAGGAGCGCGAGGTGCAGCGCATATTATAGCCAACGAACCAACAATACGTTTGGGATATGCACAGCGTTTTCTAGCAGAAAATAAATTATTACCATCAACACCTTCTGAACTGGAAACATCATCACCCAATAATTTAAAGGCATCTTATCAAAATGACAGCAGTCATTCTTTTATAAAAGCTGACAAAAGCTCTGCATTAACAAACATGGATGCCCTTAAACAGAAAGGTAGCAATGAAATGGAAATTAGAAACAGCCATTTAGTAGATTCGTTTAACAATAAACAGGCGGAAACACAACAGAAAATCAGCGATGGCGAACAACGTATCGCTCAAGAACAAAGTGTAAAACAGTCTCAACATGAAGAGAAATCCAAGAAGAACCTAACTGCTTTGGCTGCAAAACAAGGACTTAAACACATTACAGATGTTGGTTCAAATATTATTAACTCCATTAAGGGAGAAAAACAAAGCGAATGAAACCCTATATTGATTTGTTGTTTTTTCTTCGTCGCCAGGCACTAGTTCCTGCAATAGATGGATCACCGTCTCTCATTGCATTAAAAAGATATTTGCTAGTTTCAGGAGACAGATTCTGCTTAATGATATATTCAGGCCTTTTTAATTTAAATATTTTTAACCAAACCCCATCGAATAAAGCGCAGATAAAATACCCAGTTATCATCCAAGAAAATATTGCTGAAAACAGTCCTTTATCAAAGGATATAAAAGGAAGCACCAACAAACATCCTACAAATCGCAACAATCTAACTTTTGGTATTTGTTTGGCAAATTCTAAAAGTTGCTCTGACGATATGTTCCAATCCTCTGGAACAGAGTTGGGTTCAGGGAGATCTTTCCATAGCTTATTTTTAAAAGTATACAGTGCAATATCGAATAGGCTACCAACTATTGGGTATAACACAAAGCAAAATGCCCAAAAGTTGCTCTTGCTAAAAAAAAGCCCAAATAAGAAAGAGAAGATCCCGGTGACAATTCCTTTTGGCATCATCGCCAAAAATCCTGAAGAAGCCATTATTTTGGGGTTAGAGAGTACACTCTTTAATATCATATACGTTTTATCCATAAAAATTATTTGCAACATTCCTATACAAAGGATAGCACAAATCAGTTCTGACTTAAACCACTTTATCCAGGAGAAAACATGAGAAAATATTCTGATTCATTTACCCAAGGCGGCCAAACCGAACTCCACAAATTTCATATGATGCGACAGGTTTTTTGGGCAACTTTAAAAATCTCTGGGGCGCTGGCAATTATTAGCTTTGGATTGTTCCTGTTTAACGATCATATTTGGCAAGATTACTACTTTCTCGGAGCTTACTATAAAGCCATGGCTAGAATGCATATGGACTTCTTGCCGAAAGATTGCTTTCACACCACTTGGATAGTGGTTAATAAAGATCAATGGGTAGAAGTCACTGATGCCTTTATGACATCAGATTATCGTTATCTTAAGTTTGCAGCACATCTAAATGCTCATATCGTGAAAAGCTTTCTATATAGTATATTGGTGTTAATACTCAGTATATTCTCAATATGTGGATTCTGGATCTGGCGCGGAAAAAAACGCCAAGAGACTAAAATATTGCAGGGGTATGAATTGGTTTCCCCTAAAAATCTTGCACAAAGGATCAGAAAATCAGGCTCATCTCACATCAGATTAGGTAAAATTCAGATCCCCTTAAATTCTGAATGTGAACATTTTATGATAACCGGGGCAACGGGTGCAGGAAAGACCAATGCCTTGAACTTTCTATTAAAACAAATCCGAGATTTGGGTCACAAAGCCGTTATTATCGACACCACGGGCGGATTTGTTTCTCAATTTTATGATAAAGAAAGGGACAAAATATTAAATCCATTTGACCAACGAACAGAAGCCTGGAATTTATGGAAAGAATGCCGAGAAGAATATGATTTTGATGAGTTTGCGGAATGTCTAATTCCTAATGAAAAATATGACAGTTTTTGGACTAAAGCAGCCCAGCAACTGTTCTCTGCTGTTTCCTTACAAATGCAGCAAAATTCTAAATGCTCTATTGAAGAACTTTTAAAATCTCTGCTTTCTAAACCTTTGAAGGAATTTATGGAAGAATACAAAGACACTTATATTTCCTCTTATGTAGATCCTGCTGCAGAAAAAACAGCTATGGGGATACGAGCTACTCTTGTGTCAGCCATAAAAAACTTAAAATATTTGGAAGACCACACAACTTCAACCTTAAAAAACGGCTTTTCTATACGACAATGGCTAGAAACTGAGGAAGATGACGGCTGGCTATTTTTAGCCTCTCAACCTACCCAGAGAGAAGTTCTAAAACCACTCATGTCGGCTTGGCTTAGTATTGCAGTTAAATCTCTAATGTCTTTAGGTGAAAATAAAGAACGTAGAGTTTGGTTTATTATTGATGAATTAGCTTCACTAAATCGTATTCCAATTTTAATGCAAGGACTGGCTGAAATCAGAAAATATGGTGGCTGTTTCGTCCTGAGCTTCCAGGATTTGAATCAGCTGGATACACTATATGGAACCCACGCGGCAAGAACTTTAGGTGCGTTAACAGGAACTAAACTCGTTTTTAGATTGGACAGCTATGCTGCCAAGCAAATGTCTGACGTGTTTGGAGATCAAGAAACCTTGGAATCCCAAGAAAGCATTTCATTTGGAGCACACCAGATCGTGTCCTACCGGTGAGAAGGTGTGAAGCTAAAGGTTTAATTTGATAATTTGTCTCTAAGCTGAACTTTAATTTGTAAAGCAAGGAGATAACATGAGTAATGTAGTGCCCATTATTGAAAAACCCACTTTAGATTCAG
>JBEICO010000135.1:0-4057 GCA_040383965.1 Francisellaceae bacterium | reverse complement strand
TCTGGCGCCGCATCAATTTGGCTGTAATCTTTAAATTCACCACCAAATTTCTTCGCCAATACTTTGGTTAACGCCGCTGTTAACGTCGTTTTACCATGATCAACGTGACCAATCGTTCCAACGTTAATATGGGGAAGATCTCGTTCAAATTTACTCTTTGCCACTGCCGCACCTCATTCTAAACGCTCAAATTGTGACGCATTACCCCGCCCGCTTTGCAATAATGCCTTCAGCAATATTGTTAGGCGTTTCCGCATATTTAACAAATTCCATCGTATAGGTTGCTCTACCTTGCGACATGGATCTTACATCGGTTGCATAACCAAACATTTCAGATAAAGGAACTTGTGAACTGATTTGCTTACCCGATACTGTATCATCCATTCCTAAGATAACACCCCGGCGTCGATTAAGATCGCCAACCACATCACCCATATATTCTTCAGGGGTGATGACTTCAACTTTCATGATGGGTTCTAATAAAACAGGACTTGCCTTAAGAGCACCTGCTTTAAAGCATTGTGAACCCGCAATTTTAAAGGCCATTTCATTTGAATCAACTTCATGATATGAACCATCAAATAAAGTTACTTTAACATCAACGACAGGATATCCGGCCAAAGCACCGTTCTCAGCCTGCTCGCGTACCCCTTTTTCAATTGCAGGAATATATTCCTTAGGAACAACGCCCCCTGCAATACCGTTTACAAAAGTGATACCAGAGCCTAATTCAGCCGGTTCAATTTTTAGCCAGACATGGCCATACTGACCACGACCACCGGTTTGACGAATATACTTACCTTCTTGTTCAATCGCTTTACGAATGGTTTCACGATAAGAAACTTGTGGCTTACCAATATTTGCTTCTACTTTAAATTCACGTCGCATGCGATCCACAATAATATCTAAATGTAGCTCACCCATGCCTGAAATAATGGTTTGACCCGTTTCTTCATCGGTTCGCACTCTGAAAGAAGGATCTTCTTGTGCCAGCTTCCCTAATGCAACGCCCATCTTTTCTTGATCAGCTTTGGTCTTTGGCTCCACCGCAACAGAAATAACCGGCTCTGGGAAATCCATCTTGATGAGTGTAATTAATTTTTCCTGATCGCTTAAGGTATCCCCTGTCACTGTATTTTTAAGACCCACAGCAGCTGCAATGTCCCCAGCACGTACTTCTTTAATTTCTTCTCGATCATTGGCATGCATCAATAAAATTCGGCCAATACGTTCTCGTCTATCTTTTACAGTATTTAATACCGTATCACCGGATTGCAATACCCCAGAATACACTCGGAAAAAGGTGAGTGTTCCCACATAAGGATCCGTCATAATTTTAAATGCTAAAGCTGAAAAGGGTTCATCATCTGAAGGCGCTCTAAATCCAACACTACCTTCTTTATCGTGCAACGTTCCCTGAATGGGTGGAATATCGTTTGGTGCTGGTAGATAGTCAATAACCGCATCCAGCATGGCTTGCACGCCTTTATTTTTAAAAGCAGAACCACAAAAGACCGGAACAATTTCGCATTTTACAGTGCGGGCTCTAATTGCTGTACGGATCTCTTCTTCTGTTAGTGAAGTACCACTTAAATATTTATCCATCAGGTCTTCTGACACTTCCGCAGCAGCTTCTACTAATTTTTCATGGTATTCCTTGCATTCTTCTAACATGCTAGGGGCAATGTCTTTTAATTGGAATGTCATTCCTTGGTTGGCTTCATCCCAATAGATAGCTTTCATTCGAACCAAATCTACGACGCCTTCAAAATGTTCTTCTGCTCCAATTGGCATTTGCATCAATACAGGATTAGCACCTAAACGAGTTTTAATTTGTCCAACCACTCGTAATAAATCAGCACCGGTACGATCCATTTTGTTAACAAAGGCAATGCGAGGAACGCCATATTTATTTGCTTGACGCCAAACCGTTTCAGATTGTGGCTCTACGCCATCTACAGCAGAAAATACTACACAAGCACCATCTAAAACGCGAAGTGAACGTTCAACTTCGATGGTAAAATCAACGTGCCCAGGGGTATCAATAATATTAATTCGATGTTGTGGGTATTGTGCACCCATACCTCTCCAATAACAGGTAATAGCTGCAGAGGTAATGGTTATACCGCGTTCTCTTTCTTGCTCCATCCAATCTGTAACTGCAGCACCATCGTGAACTTCACCAATTTTATGAGAAGCCCCGGTGTAATAGAGAATACGTTCAGTCGTGGTTGTCTTCCCCGCATCAATATGGGCAACAATTCCAATATTACGATAATGTTCAATGGGGGTCGTACGTGCCACGCTTTATTCCTCAATTACCAACGATAATGTGAAAATGCTTTATTAGCTTCTGCCATTCGATGCGTGTCTTCTTTCTTCTTAACAGCACCGCCTTTTCCTTTACTGCCACCTTCTTCATCCGCAGCATCCATAATTTCGCCCGCGAGTCTTAAGGTCATGCCTTTTTCACCGCGATCTCTTGAATATTTTACCAACCAACGCATAGCAAGAGCCATGGCGCGTTCGGCGTTAACTTCGATAGGAACTTGATACGTAGCACCACCCACACGGCGGGATTTTACCTCTACCATGGGCTTAATATGATCTAATGCTCTTTCCAATACCGCCAGCGGCTCACGATGCAAGCGAGATTGGATCATTTCTAATGCGCCGTACACAATTTTCTCTGCAATAGATTTTTTGCCACGCGTCATCATATGATTAATAAATTTGGCCAACAACTGACTCCCGTACACAGGATCTGCGTTAATCGGACGTCTGTTAACTACTCTTTTTCTTGGCATTTCTTAAAACCCTTCACGTTATTTAGCGCGTTTGGCACCGTATTTAGAACGGCCTTGCTTCCGATCTTTAACTCCAGCGGTATCCAAATGCCCTCGAACCACTTTATAGCGCACCCCAGGAAGATCCTTAACGCGACCGCCTCGGATCAGAACAACCGAATGCTCTTGTAGGTTATGGCCTTCACCACCAATATAAGCCGTGACTTCATAACCATTTGTTAACCGTACACGGCACACCTTACGAAGTGCTGAGTTTGGCTTTTTAGGGGTTTGAGTATATACCCTAGAACAAACACCCCTACGTTGTGGACACCCTTGTAAAGCAGGTGTCTTCTTGCGAACTTTAAGGCGACACCGCCCTTTTCGAACCAATTGATTGACTGTTGCCATAAAAACCGACTGCTCCACTCAAAAATCTGACATAAACAAAAGCCGATCCGCCGACTTCCTTCACTCAGGAAGCGGGATCTTACAACCGAGGAAACCCGCTGTCAACAGACCACCTCTAAATTCTACAGGGTTACGTCTAACTTAATGACTTATGTAACCCGTTTTACCCCCGCCCATGACTAATATGGATGGACAAGGCACGCCAAATACTTCACGTGTGGCGTCACGATAACATAATTAATGTGTCTAAGAAAGCGATAAATAACGGATTTAGTTAGATAGGTTATTGGTGTTAAATTGAGTTTTAAGAAAGATTGGGAGGATTGAATTATGCCAGAATCGAAAAAAGTGGCCAGAAGAAGGCAAAAATGCCCATTTTGTGACCAAAATGGCTATTACCATGAAATTAGGATTGTGAAGTTCACCTATAGAGAGCACTCCACTGAGGTGCGACAACCGGGCTATTGGTGTGATTCCTGTGGTGAAGGCTGCATTGAAGGCAATGATCTTAAAGCCACTCGTGAAGAATTAAAGGTTTTTCGCACATATATAGACAATAAATTAGCATTGGATGGTATTAATAACTGCAATAAAAATATGTAAATAGGGGGTTAAAGTGACAAAACATGTATCTTCTATTGCACTTCTTGCCGAAGAAATTCAACGATACATCTTATTTATTCGTGGCGAAAAAGTCATGCTTGATGCACATTTGGCTATATTATACGGTGTACAAACTAGGACATTGGTACAAGCTGTTAAACGGAATATTAGCCGGTTTCCAACTGATTTCATGTTCCAACTCACTGATGAAGAGTTTGAAATCTTGAGATCACAAATTGTGATCTCAAGTTGGGGTG